>JALSSG010000154.1 GCA_026984355.1 Hydrogenothermaceae bacterium | reverse complement strand
TTTTTAAGCTCATTATCTTCATTTAGATTTTTAATTACTTTATCTTTTAATTTTTCAAAATTGTTAAAACTATAATTTTCTACAATTTCTGAAATCACAGAAAATTTATATTTATCCCAATCTACAAATTCAAGTAGTTTAAAAGCTCTTAAGACTCCCTTAATAGCAGATGAGGGAATATACGGAACACCATAAATATGATGTAGTTTTATGGAAACTTCAAGAACAGAACCTGAACCAAGTCCTACTATCAATCTACTTTTAGTTTTTAGTTTAAAGCTATAATCTGAAATATTTTTTTGTCTAGTGTTTATGATATTTAGCAAATTGTTAAGTTCATTTTTGTTTTTAGCTAATACCTCAAATAAATTTCTAAAAGCATTATTTTTAACTTGATTTATCAGTTTTTTGTTAATAAAACCGCTTCTATCATAAAAATCTAAATATTTATCCAGAAGTAATTTAAGATTAGAACACTCTTTAGTGTTTAAATATTTTCCATTTGGAGCGGGAATTAATCTCTTATTACTCATTTTAATCTCCTTTCTCCAGCATTGCATCAGAAAATCTTCTAAGCCAGTTTATAAGTCGCAGGCTTTCTTCAGTGTAGAATATGTACTCTTCTGTTGAAACCTTAATTACAAGGTTATCCATTATTTCTTTAATATTTCTTCGTATATCATCCTTATTTAACTTTATTTTCTCTTTTGAAAATTCACTTTCATTTAAAAGCCAGTTTGAGAGAATGTAAACCATCTTTAGATGATGGTCTTTTCCTTTTGCAAATAAAAAAGAAAGTGTGTTCCCAAGTCCATTTGTTAGGACAAGCGTTCCTATTTTTGATACTAAAGATGAAAAGTCTTTTTCATAATTTTTCCCTTTTATGCTACTTATTTGCTCAAAAGCGTATTTACTTCTTTTTTGCTCAAGTGTTTGGGAAAGCATCTTAATCCTCCACCACTATTTTTGTAAATCCTCTACCAAGAGTTTCATCTGCTCCAAACTGAAAAGTTTTGTTTTTTATAAACTCTGTTACTGTATTTAAATGCTGGTCTTGTCCTCTTCTTACTAAAGCTCCATAAAATATAGTTTCTGCTGGAAGCAGTTCTTCATACCATAGTCCGCCTTCTGCAACTGTTCCTTTGGCCTGGTCTATTTTTATTCTGGCGTTTACTTCTGTGTAATTTTTTACAAAAAATTTGAAAATATCATCACTTAAAAGAACTATCTTATTTTCGTCTATTTCTGTGTTGGTTAGAGTTTTTAACTTTTTCAAATCCTCTAATATCTTAGCTTCAAATGTAAACTCTTCAAGTATTAGCTTATTATTCAAAACTGGTATATTTGATGAAACAAAAGCCTGTTTGTTTGTAGGAGAAGGAATGTCAAAGCCTAAATTTATACCTAAATCTCTTTGTAATCTATCTAAAACAAGCGGTGATGTTATCCATACAAAAACACCTTTTAAAGACTTTACTGGGAAAAGTAAGATTTTCCCATCTGTAAAGATAACATTTCCTTCACCCTCTTGATTTCCAAAAAGCGTTTCAGCTTCTTCTTCAGAATGAGATTTTCCATATTCTGCTCTTACTACACCTTTTATAGCAGAAGACGGCATAACTGGAAAATCTGTATGAGCTTCCCTTTGTATAGGTAAATCAATTAGACCTAATGTTGTTCCACTTCCAATATGCATTGGTGTATAGCAGTGATAAAAAACTACTTTTTTTTCTTTCATTTTATACCCCCTTTTACAATTCCAATTATAGAAATTCCAAAACCTGATGGATTTTTTATATCAAAATATGGATACTCTTTTTCAAAAAATGCTGGCTTTAAATAGTATTTATCAAAAATTTCATCTAATTTAGCTTCATCTTCCAGTTTGTAATAAATTACTGACCCTTCTGGAATAAGCTTAAAAAGCCTTGTTGGAAAAGACTTTCCATCTTTTTTTATCCATCCGCTAAAAACTATGGGCTTTCCTAAATTTTTGGCTATTATTTGTGTGCCTTCTATACTTTTAACTTTATTTGTTGCAGTTAGAAGAACTATTTTAAATAATTTTGTTTTCTTGACTTGTTCTTTTATTTTTTCCTTGGCTTTTTCTAATTTTTCAATGATATTGGTATTTAATTTAAAAACTTTGGCTGTTTTTCCTTCTCCACCTAACGAAACTGTTTCCAAATCTTCCATATCTTCCGTTTTTACTAAAAAATATGCGTCTTCAGGAAGTCTATAAAAAATCTGAGTAAATAAATACCCTTCTTTTACTGTTTTTGTTTTGTGGTCTATAGATATACCTGTTCTTAGCTCTGGAATGGGAGTGATTGTGTTTTCTTCTGTTATCTGGAAATCTTCACCTGTTAGATATTTTATAAACTCTTCATCTTTTAG
>JALSSG010000153.1 GCA_026984355.1 Hydrogenothermaceae bacterium | reverse complement strand
GTTGCTGGAAGCTCTGTTTATGGAGCTTCAGACAAAAAAGAAGCAGTAAGAATTTTAAAAGAAAAAATGAATGTATTTGTAGTATAAGAGGTGAGAAAAATGGATTACAGAATAAGAACATGGCCAGATAGAATATTAAAACAAAAAATGAAAGAAGTAGATTTTTTTGATGAAAAACTTCAAAACTATATAGATATTATGTTCAAAAGAATGTATGAAGAAGAAGGTGTAGGATTAGCTGCAAATCAGATAGGAATACCTTATCAGATACTTGTACTTGATACAAATGTAAAAAAATACGATGCACAGGAAAAAGAAGAAGAAGGAATAAAAATGGCACTTATAAATCCAAAGATAGTAGAAAAAGAAGGACAGGTTGAATCTACAGAAGGTTGTCTTAGTTTTCCTGGTGTTCAAATAACTATTCCAAGAGCAGAAAGAGTTAAAGTTATAGCAAAAAATGAAAAAGGTGAAGATATAGAAATTGATACTGATGGATTTCTTGCTATTGTACTTCAGCATGAGATAGACCATCTAAATGGCATTCCATTTATAAATCACCTTCCACCAGTAAAAAGAAGATTAGTTCTTGATAAATATCTAAAAAATAAAAAACAAACAGCAAAGGCCAGATAATGTGTCCAGAGCTTTTTAGAATAGGAGATTTTGTAATAAGTACATATGGGGTTTTTGTTGCTGTTGGAATGATTATTGCCTTTTATATTTTTCTCTATTTTGTTAAAAAAGAAAATATTGATGAAAAGAAGGCAGAAAACATATTTTTATTTACAATTGTTGGTGGACTTATAGGTGCAAGAATAGCATACATAATAGAACACCCAGACCAGTTTAAAACATTAGTAGATTATGTTGCTATATGGAAAGGAGGAATAGATTGGTTTGGTGGGTTCTTAGGTGGTGTATTTACTGCTCTATTATTAATTAGATATTACAAAGTTAATATCTGGAAAATATCTGACGCTGCAGCGGTTGCTTTAATCATAGGTCATGGAATAGGTAGAATTGGATGCACATTTGCAGGATGCTGTTATGGAAAACCTATTCCAGAACATTCTTTCTGGGAACATTTTGGAATTACTTTTCCTGAAGGTTCAGCAGCTCCACCGGGTATGAAACTATATCCTACACAACCTTTAGAAGCTATTTTGAACATTTTTATATTTTTTATTTTGTTTTTAGTTTATAGAAAAAAATTTTTTGATGGGCAGATTTTTAGTATGTACCTTATTTTGTACGGTACTGAGAGGTTCTTTTTAGAATTTTTAAGAAATGTAACACCACCTATAGAACCAATAGGTTTAACCTGGAATCAGATTGTAAGCATTTTAATGGTTATCTTTGGAATAAGTTTAATAGTATATAGACTAAAATATCAAAAGGTTTTAAAGTTAAATGAGTAGATATAAAGTATTTCTAACTAACGATGATGGATATCTTTCGCCAGGGCTTAACGCAATAAGAAAAAAACTTCTTAATGAAGGTTTTGAAGTAATAACAGTAACACCTGATAGAAATATGAGTGGTACAAGTCATTCATTAACATTCACTAGACCGTTAAAAATAGATAAAAAAGAAGAAAACTTTTATGTTGTAATTGATGGTACTCCTGCTGACTGTGTACACCTTGGGTATTACGTTATACTTAAAGAACAAAAACCTGATTTACTTATCTCTGGAATAAATCTGGGACCAAATCTTGGTAATGATATTTTTTATTCAGGAACTGTTGGAGCAGCAAGAGAAGGAACTCTTTTTGGAATTCCATCTATAGCTATATCCCCTGCATCATCAAAAAACCCTGATTTTAATCTTATATCAGAAATTGGGCTTAAAATTGTATGGCAGGTTTTACATAGAGGCTTACCTAAAGGAGTGTTTTTAAATATAAATGTACCTGTAGGAAAGGAAATCAAAGGATTTTTATTAACAAAACAAGGAAGAGGAGCTTATAAAGAACAGATAGTAAAGTATCTATCTCCATCAAAGGAAGTGTATTACTGGATAGGTGGAGAAGAAAGCTTATCAGAAGAATGTGAACCTGGAAGTGATTATACAGCTGTAAAAAATGGATTTGTATCAATAACACCTATAAAACTAGACTTAACATCTTATGAAGGATTAGAGGAACTTGATAAAAGAGATTTTCTAGTTTTTTAATCTTGTTGTTTTTCCTTTTTCAGCTTCTCAAGTTGTGCTTCACACTTTCCAAGTTTATAACTAAGGTCTGATATTTTATCAAGGAGTAATTCTAAAGAGTTTTTTAAACTCTCTTCTTTTTTGATGTGTTTGTCATAAAGCTCAAGAGCTTCACTTATTATACGAGTTTCGCTTTTGCCTGTTAGGAGCTTAAGTTCCTCTAAAAGATTAAGTATATTATTATCAAAAACATATGTTTTTTTCTTTTTCTCGTTATTTATCATAAACCAAAAATCCTCCCTTAACCTGTTTCAATATTTAATTTTTACAGAAAATATAAAAATTACAATACCGTAAATATACATAAATATTTATATCCTTATAAACTATTCTAAAAAGAAATTATGGAAATTATTTCATAATAAGACACTTTGTTTCTTTTTTATTTTTATGTTATTTTAATGTTAAAATAAACAAAATTTTTTAATGGAGGGGTTAAAATTGAAAAGGTGTTTTGTATTTCTATTAGCTGTTCTATTTAGCAGTACCACTTTTGGAGAGATTATCAAGTATGAAAAGCTTCCTGTAAAAGAGACTTCCTATCAGGTAGAAAAAGAAGAAATATCTAAAGAAAAAGATTTTGACCTTGGAGATTTACTATTTAAAAGTAAACCAGAAATTAGTATCTCAAGGAAAGGTGTGTTTATTACAGAACTATTTTTTAGAGGTTTTGGTAGAGAAAATATAAATATTCTTATCGATGGAACAAGAGTATATGGTGCATGTCCAAATGGAATGGATACTAAGAGTTTTTTTATAAGACCTTTTGAAATTCAGGGAGTATCTATAAAGACAGTAGACTTAAAAAATCAAGGGGCTTTAGGTGGAACTATAAACATAATAACTAAAAAGCCAAAAAAAGATAGGAAACTTTTTGAGCTAAACCTTACTACTGGTAGCTTCAACTATAATTATACAGACTTTGAAGTTGGCCTATCTAATTTCTGGTTAGGATTTGGTTATATATATAGCAAGCCTTATGAAACAGGGGAAGGAAAAAAAATTACTGATTATCCTACAGGAATGTCAGCATATCAGGATAAATACAAGAACAAAAAAGCTATTGATTTAAAACACACAACATTAAAGTTAAGCTTTAACAATATTTCTTTTACAGCTTCAAAATTTAAGGCAGAAAGTGTACTATACCCTTATCTTAAGATGGATTCACTAAGAGATGACAATTACAGATTTAATATAAACTACCATCTAAAAGACCTACTAAAGATAAATCTCTACTACTTCCAGATGAAACATGATATGAGTGATAGTTATAGAGTTTCTGCTATCGCATGGACTAACGGAACCCTTTCAACAAGAGGATATATGATGAGAACTTATGCTGAGTCAGAGGTTTACGGAACAAATATATCAACACATTTAAAAAAATTAACTTTAGGCGTTGAAACTTTTATTAGGAAGTGGAACGCAGACAATGTATTAATGATGATTAATAACTCTGGTATGATACCAGACGTTAAAAGTTTTAACTTTGGAATTTATGGTTTATATACAAAAGATTTAAAAAATATCAAACTAAAAGCAGGAATTAGATTTGACCACGTTTATTCAAAAGCAAACCTTCAAAAAATGGCTGATAACAGAAATTTATTTTTTATCTATTACTCAAAAGAAAAAAATAAAGCAGAATTTAATTATTTAAGTGGATTATTAAAAGCTACAAAACCAATAACAAAAACTTCTAATATCTCTATATCCTTAAGTAATTCGGTAAGATTTCCAAGTCCACAGGAGTTATTTATATCCTTAAAAAGACCTATGGGTAAACCAAACTGGATTGGAAATCCGTATTTAAAACCAACAAAAAATCGTCAGATAGAAATAAAATTAAACAAAAAATATTCTGCAGGAAATGTAGATTTTAAACTTTTCTACAGTGATTTAAAGGATTACATATATCTAAATAAAATACCAAACCCTATACCAGCCTTTTCTTACAAAAATATAGATGCATATATATATGGAGGTTCTTTAGAAGGATTTTTTGTAATTACTGACAGTATATCATTATCTACAGGTATTTCCTATCAGATAGGTAGAAAGAAAAATGGTATAGATAAAGACCTTGCAGAAATCCCACCGTTAAAAGCTATGGTTTCTATAATTTACGAAAAAGATAATCTATATGTAACTGTACAGGATATTTATAACTATAAACAGGATAAAGTAGATACAGAGCTAAATGAAACTCCCACAGATAGCTGGAATATTGTTAATATTAAACTTTCTTATAGGAAAAGTTTTTTTGATTTAACAGCAGGTATAGATAATCTATTTGATAAATTTTATTACCAGCATCTTTCGTATCTAAGAAATCCATTTTCTACAGGCATAAGAGTACCAGAACCAGGAAGGTTTATTTATTTAAAAATTGGCATCAATTTATAAAAAAAGGGACAGGTTTATCTGTCCCCTGCGAGAATTTTTTCTAACTCTTCTTCAAAGAAAAATCTTTCACTAAAAGCAGGTTTAAGGTCTGAAATCCACATAGCATTTTCATCATATTTTGCAAAGAAAGGTTTCATAACCCAGTCAGGATTTCTTCCCTGTAGAAAGTTTAGTACAAAAACCTTTTCTCCATTTATTTGTGTTATGCCACTTACCTGAATTTTTCCAGGTTCTGCTGACATACTTGGTCCTCTGACAGTTCTTGCTATTCCACTTACAGATTTATAGGCACCTTTAAAAATCTCATATGCTCTATATAAAGGAACACCAAAATAATGCTGTGCTCCTGTATCTCTTGCTATAAACATATAGTATGGAATCATATTCATAGATACCTGTTTTTTCCACATAGAAGCCCATATATCAGAATCATCATTTATATTTCTAAGTACTGGAGATTGGGTTCTTATAACTGCACCAGTGTTTAAAATCCTATCTACAGCTTTTTTGACAGCCTCAGTTTCTAACTCTTTTGGATGGTTAAAGTGAGCCATAAATGCAAGATGTTTACCAGACTTTACTATATCTTCAAAAAGTCTAAGTAGGTCATCTGCATCATCATCTGTTAAAAATCTATATGGCCAGAATCCTAATGCCTTTGTTCCTATTCTTATTGTCTTTATGTGTGGAAGGTCTGCCTCAAGTATAGGTCTTATATAATGTTCTAAAATTCTAGTCTTCATAATAAGAGGGTCTCCGCCGGTAAATAAAACATCTGTAACTTCTGGGTGAGCTTTTAGATACTCTATCAAAAGCTCTACTTCTTTCATAGCAAATTTTAGCTCACTTATACCTACAAATTGAGGCCATCTAAAGCAGAAAGAACAATAAGAATGGCATGTCTGTCCCTGACTTGGAAAGAATAAAACGGTTTCTTTATATTTATGTTGGATTCCTTTTAGTTCTTTACCATTAAATTTAGGTATATTTTTAAACTGTCCTGCTGGGTGAGGATTTAGTTCAAATCTTATCTGATTTGCAGCGTTTTGTATTTCTTCTTTTGAAGCTCCTTTCTTTAGTAAGTTTGCAATTCTTTCAAAGTGATGCGGTTTTAACATCTCTTTTCTGGGAAAAGTCAGGGTAAATATAGCGTCATTTTCATAGTTATCCCAATCTATCAGTTCATCTATCACATAGTTATTTACTTTAAACGGCAGAACCTGTCCTACAACTTCTATAGCAAATATGTATTCTTCAGGCAACTTACTTATCTGAGGTATATCTTTGAAGTTTCTTAGAGTGTAGTTTTTATATTTATGCAAATTCTTCACCTCCATTTATTTTTCTTAAAATCTGGGGAAACAATTATAACATAAGCTAATTTTTAAAGTTTTCATAGTATATAAATTTTATATATTATTTTCTAAGATAATGTATATTATCTTTAATTTTCTATTTAATTAATTTTAAAATTCCCTGAGATTATGCCGAAAATCAAATTATCAAAAATTTTGTACAGGAGTAAAAAATGAGTTTATCTATCTTTATTTACAAAGAAGATGTTTCTAAATTAGAAAAGTTATTGAATTCCTTGGAAGAAAATGACTTATCTTCTGTAAAAGAAGTCCTTTATTCAGGTTCTAAAGAAGATATTAAAGATATTGATACCTCTATACCTATTATTCCTTTAGACATAAAATCAGAAAATAAAGCCTTTGCTAAAAATGTAGCTCTATCAAAAGCTCAAGGAGACTATATCCTACTACTTAGCTCAAATTCTGTATTAGAGGATACAACAGTAGAAGAACTTTTAGAGATAATAAATGAAGTTTCAGACGCTGACTTGATTTATCCTAATGAAGTTCTTGTACAAGATGAAGAAGAGATAGTTAGAAATTTTGATGATTTATACGGCAGAGAAAAGCTTATTCTTCATACATTATCTATAGAAGAAAACTTACCAGAGTATGGTATTTTGATAAAGAAAGATACATTTAATAAACTTGGTGGTTTTGATGAAGAGTTTGAAGATTTTGATTTGTATAAATTCCTGTACGATAATTTAGATAATATAAAGCTAAAGCATTCTGATTTAAGTTTTGTAGAATATCACTTAACAGAGGACTTTATAGACACTTCCTATAGAAGTAAAGCATTAAGAGATACTGTTCAAAAATACGACTGGAAAACAGAAATATTTCCATATCTATCATGGGACAAAGAAGAAAATTCAGCTCTGGCAACTGCATATACATTTATAGGAGATAGACTTTCAAGATATCATGATTTTTTAAATGCTTCTGAGTTTTATAGAAAGGCTTTATTCACTTTTCATAACAAACTTTCTCTGCAAAGTCTTATTAACTCATATATAAATATGGGATTTTTCAGTGAAGCTAAAAAACTTTTATCAGTTTCTCAAGGCTTAGAACAAAAAGAGATAAAGCAGTTAAGCCAACATATTGACAATATACAAAAGTTTGTTCAATCATTAGAAAACTCAGTAAAAGAAGGTAAAACAGGGGAAATTCTTATAGCTTCTCAGGATATTATAAATTTCTATCAAGGAGCTCCTGTTTATAACTTGTTTGGAGTTGTATATTATCTTATGAGAGATTTAGAAAATGCATTTAAGTTCTTTTACAAAGCTGTAATTATAAATCCTTTAGAACAAGACATATTACAAAACCTTGTAGATGTAGCAAAACAGCTAGGAAAGGAAGAAAAAGTTAAAAATCTTATATTCAGAATCACTCCAACAAAAGAGAAGGTTTCTTAAGAGGAATAGATTGGGACAGGAAAAAGTAGATAAAGTACCTTTATCAAATATAAAAATAGTAGATGAGCTTGCATCTTCTGATACTACATTAATTCTGGTTGTTATCTTTTTTATTTTAATAGCTATTTTAGTAGCTATAATTATTTTTCTTTATGGTAAGAATATAAAAGAAAATTTCAAACTAAAACTATTTAAAAAATATGCAAAAGAAAAAGAGTTAAATGATAAACAGATTAGTATATTGTGGAATTATTCAAAATTTCTAAATAGAGACCCTTTTTTAACATTAGAATTTAAAGCTCCTTTTGAAAAAGTAATAAATGAATATATAAATACAGATAAAAACTTTGATGAAAGTTTAATAAAGGATTTAAGAAGAAAGCTTGGTTTTGATAATGTTCCTGATATGATGCCTCTTGTAGTTACAAAAGACATTGACCTTTTCCAAACTGGAAATCTTATAACACCTGATAACAGCACATATGAAATCGCTCTTTTTGAAAAAGATGAAAGATTTATGTACTGGATAGTTATGAAAGATTATGAATATATAAACGTCTCAAAAGGAGAAGTAGTAAAAATAGCATTTACAAGAAAAAATGATGCGGTATACAACGTTCATGTTCCTGTTTTAGACATAATAAAGGAAGAAGATAAAACACTACTAAAATTCCCTCACACATTTGACCTTGTTAGAATCCAAAGAAGAGAGTTTCCCAGAATAAAAGTGAATTTAGATGGCTTTATAAGAAGGATAGACTATGATAAGGATATAGTAAAAAACAAAATATTGAAATGGCACTATGTAAGAATTGAAAACATAAGTGCTGGCGGTGTTCGAATATGTATTCCCCAGGAAAAAAGAGTACAACTAAATATATATACAGGACATAAAGTAGAACTTAAATTTGAATTAAACTCAAGAGAAATAAAAGTATCTGGGACAGTAGTAAACATACACGAAAAGAAAAAAGAGATATGCTACGGTATAAAGTTTGAAAATGTACCAAAAGAAATTTTTGAATTCATATCTCAGTTTGTACAAAAAGAACATCAAAAGCTTCTTAAGGTTATAAAAGGTAAGCAATATGCAAGTAAATGATATATATAATATTTTAGAAGAAGACAAAGACTTTTTTTTAAATAAAAAAGATGAGTTCCTAAAATGTGTAGGGAACTCAAGCGAATTTTTATCAGAAAGCTCAATAAGAACAATAGCTGACAAATTTTATCTTTCTTTATTTTCCTTTGAGAGTAATGAAAAAAACATAGAAACACTTGTAAAAAGACTTTTAAAATATAAAACAGATATCAAACCAGAACTTACAAACTTCCTTATGAACCTTGTTAATGAATACCTTGACTACTGTATAAAAAACAAAAAAAGTGTAAAAAACGTAAAAGCTCTTCTTCAGCTTATAAATTACTATATCTCAATAATAGACAAAGCTTATGTAGCTTATCTATCAAAAATATCAAAGCAGATTGAGAAATTATCAAAAGAAAAATCAGAAGCAAACAAAGAACTGGCTCTATCAATACTTTCCAAACTTAAAGAAGACAAAAAAAGCATCAGGCTAATATCTTATTACAAAGAAGTACCAATCATATGTAAAACCCAGATAGAAAAAATCACAGATGAATTTGCAGTACTTGAGTTTGATAACTGTAGTGTTAAAGCTTTTTATCCTGAAAAAAATGTTTATATAAAAACAGATATCATCCAAAAGAAAATAAAAGCAACGATTATTAATATATCTCCTAAAGAAGAGAAGCTAACCCTTGGGAAATTTGAGCTTACTGACCTTCCACAAGAAAAAAGGAAGTTTGTAAGAGTAGAACCATCAGAAAACATAACAGTACAATTAGAAAAAGGAAATACAAAAATAACAGGAAAGTTAGCTGATATATCCATAGGAGGTGTAGGAATATATACAGCTGATATAAAAGACTTAGAAGAAGATAACATAATAAAAATATCCTTTAAACTCCCATCAATAGATTTTCAGGTCAATTTACACGGTCAAATAGTTTACATTCTTGATATGGATGGTATGTATAGATTAGGTATTAAGTATTCTCCAGATGTTATTACCGAAGAAAAAATAAGTGATTATGTTATAAACAGACAGTTCGAAATCCTAAAAGAGCTAAAATCTTAAAACAATCCATTGAAAAGTTTTATATGCTAATGCAAAATAAACCTTGAAAGCAAAACAAAGGGGATGCATTATGAAGTACATACTACTTGCTCAGTTTTATTATCAAATTGAACAAACAACAAGCAGAATTCAGATGACAAATCTACTGGTAGAACTTTTTAAAAACACACCTAAAGACCTGATAGATGAAGTTGTTTATCTTTCTGTAGGAAAGATAGCCCCAGAATATACAGGGTTAGAATATAATTTTGGTGAAAAATTAGCTATTAAAGGTCTTTCCGAAGTTTTAGGTGTAGACCAGCATGAAATACAGCAAAAAGTAATACAAACTGGAGATTTAGGAGAAGCAGCAAAAACAATAGCAGAAGAAAAAGGTATCTCAAAAGAACCTAAATTAACTGTAAAAGAAGTTTATGAAAAATTAAAAGAAATAGCACAAACAACTGGATACGGTTCTCTTTCAAAAAAGATGGAAATATTTAAAGAACTTGTCAAGAAAGCAACACCTTTAGAAATCAAATATCTTATCAGAACCCTAACAGAAAGGCTTAGACTTGGGATTGGAGATAACACAATAATGGACGCTCTTGCAATTGCTTTTACAGGAGAACAAAAAAATAGAGCCATTATAGAAAGAGCTTATAACTTAACTTCAGATTTAGGATATGTAGCGAAAATTCTGGTAGAAAAAGGATTAGAAGGTGTAAAACAGGTTAAAATACAGATAGGAAGACCTATAAGACCAATGCTTGCAGAAAGAATGGCTATTCCTTCCTTTATACTGAAAAAATTAGGTGGAAAGTGTGGGGCTGAATATAAGTATGATGGAGAAAGAATACAGGTTCACAGAAAAAAAGATGAATTTTATCTTTTCTCAAGAAGACTTGAAAATATAACTCAGCAGTTTCCAGACCTTATAGAGTTTTTAAAAGAAAGTACACCAGAAGAATATATCGGTGAGCTTGAAGCTGTTGTTATAGACCCAGCAAGTGGAGCTATAAGACCATTTCAGGATTTAATGAACAGAAGAGTAAAGTATGTAACGAGATTTCATATAATGATGTATCCAATAGCAGGATTTTTCTTTGACCTTTTGTATTTAGAAGGTGAAGACTATACTATAAAACCATATCCAGAAAGAAGAAAAAAATTAGAAGAAGTTATAAAAACAACAGACAGAATAAATCTTGCCACAAGAAAAATAATAGACAATGTTGATGACCTTGAAGCCTTTTTTCATCAAGCTATAGAAGATGGATGTGAGGGACTTGTATGTAAATCTTTAGCTCCTGATTCTATATATCAGGCAGGAAAAAGAGGTTATTTATGGATTAAATACAAAAGAGATTACAAGTCTCATCTCGCTGATACATTAGACCTTGTAGTAGTTGGTGCTTTCTATGGAAAAGGGCAAAGAGCTGGCAAATTTGGTTCTTTACTTATGGCATGTTATGACCCAGAAACAGACCAGTTTAAAACCGTATGTAAAGTAGGAAGTGGATTTACAGAAGATGACTTTGATAAATTAGACCAGCTATTAAAACCTCATCAGATAGACCACAAACACCCTAGAGTTAATTCTATTTTATCTGCAGATATATGGTATGAGCCTTATCTTGTATTAGAAATCACAGGAGCAGAGCTTACTCTCAGTCC
>JALSSG010000152.1 GCA_026984355.1 Hydrogenothermaceae bacterium | reverse complement strand
TATGTGCTATTTTTATTATATGGAAAAATGACGCAGTTAGACCTTCAAGGCAAGCAGATTATAGATAACAAAGAAAATAGAGTGGTTTCTATATACCTAATAAATATAACTTCAGACAGAAATATTTTGACAGAAGAGAACGATTTAATTTTTGTATTTAAAACATTACTAGATTTTTATAGAAATTCAAAACTTGAAAAATAAAACAAGGAGTTGTTTTCTCCGAAAAACATATTTATGATAAACATAAAGCCTTTTACTTCTCCATATGAATATATTCAAATTACTAAGCCCCAGGGCTATTCTCTTTCTTTAAAGGTAGGAGAAGTCGTAAAAGCAGAAGTAATAGATATTCTTCCAACTGGTGGTATAGTTATACGAATGAAAGGTTCTTATATTACTGTCAGAACAGAAATACCGCTCCAAAAAGAAAGTTCTTTACTTTTAAAAATATTAGAGCTTCCACAGGATAACAGGTTAAAAATACAACTTATCTCAATTTTGAATAATAAAAATTTAAATATAAATAAATCAGAACTTTCTAAGTTAAGCATAGTTTCGTTAGGAAAGCTAGTATCTTTAGAAAATCTTACAGAATTTGAGAAAATCATGTTATTTCAACTTCTTAAGGAAAAAATAAACCCTGTAGATTTAAACAATATACCACTTACATTTATAAAAAATATATCACCAGAAAATTTAAAATATGCTGTTTATAATTCAGGAATATTCTTAGAAGCAAAGCTAAAAAATATCTTAAAAGGTAAGAAAGAAGATATAAAAAACGATATGAAAGCATTTTTACTTAAATCAGATAAAAATCAGTATCTGGAAAACATTTACATATATCAGCTTTTATCAAAGCTGACCAAATCTATATACACTTATATTCCTATAGTTTTGGATGGTTTAGATGGCTTTGAATTTTCTTATAAAAAAAATAAAAAAGGTCATCATACTGTTAAGTTAAATTTAAACTTTAAAATACACGGAAAAGTTTTAATCTTTGTTAGTTATTACAAAAGCTTTCTAAATGTTTTCTTTAAGTTTGAAGATAACAAACTAAAGTCTATCTGTGAAGAAAATATAGAGCAGTTAAAAGAAAAGCTATCTAATATAAAAGCCAGTTTTTATTTTTTTGGAGATGAAACATCTTTTGATAAGTTAGATACATTTGAAATTTCAAATCATCTAATGGATTTTAAGATATGAAGAAAAAAGCAGTAGCTCTTACCTACAATAAAGAAAAAGATAACGCACCAAAAGTAAAAGGAAAAGGTGAAGGTAAAATAGCAGAAAAGATTATAGAAATAGCAAAGCAAAATAATATACCTATTAAAGAAAATCCAGAGCTTGTAGATATACTTTCTTCTATCCCTTTAGATGAAGAAATTCCACCAGAACTTTATAAAGCCATAGCAGAAATATTTGCCTATATTTATTCTATGTCCCAAAAAAGTCTTGACTAAATTAAAAAAATGTTCTACTATTAATAATGATAATAATTACTAATAATGGAGGGTAAGCTATGAAAAAGCTAAAAAAAGCTATCTTCGGAGTATTGGCTGCATCAGTAGCTATTACATCATCTTCACATGCTATTGATGATAAAGAACTACTAAAACAGGCTCGTATGTACTTTAAACCTCTTCCAGAAATAACACCAGCTCCATCTTATAATCCAACTACACCAGAAAAAGTAAAGCTTGGAAAAATGCTCTACTATGACCCAAGGTTATCTTTAAGTGGAGTCATAAGCTGTAATACCTGTCATAACTTATCATTTTACGGAGCAGATGATGTAGAGACATCTTTAGGACATAAATTCCAGACAGGTGGTAGAAATGCTCCAACAGTATTAAACGCAGGCTTTCAGATTGCACAGTTCTGGGACGGTAGAGCTAAAGATTTAGAGGAGCAGGCAAAAGGACCAATACTCAATCCAGTTGAAATGGATATGCCTAATCCAGACTTAGTTATAAGCAGACTTAAAACAATAAAAGAGTATGTACAGCTATTTGAAAAAGCATTTCCAGAGGATAAAAATCCAGTTAACTATGATAATGTAGCAAAAGCTATTGCTGCTTTTGAAAGAACACTTGTTACACCATCAAGATTTGATGAGTTCCTAAAAGGAAATACAAAAGCATTAACTAAAAAAGAAAAAGAAGGTCTTTATCTATTCATGAGCAAAGGTTGTGCTGGTTGCCATCAAGGAGTAGCAGTTGGAGGAACAATGTTCCAGAAAATGGGTGTTGTAAAACCATATCCTACTGGTATACTTGGAGAAGATTTAGGAAGATATAATGTAACAAAGAAAGAAGAAGACAAATATGTATTTAAAGTTCCAATTTTAAGAAACGTTACAAGAACATATCCATACTTTAGTACAGGAAAAATCTGGGATATAAGAGAAGCTGTGAAAATAATGGCAGAATATCAGTTAGGAATAAATCTTACAGAAGATGAAGTTGATAAAATCGTTGCTTTCTTAGATTCTCTAACTGGTAAAATTCCAGAAGAAGCCCTAAAATTACCTGTTTTACCACCTTCAACACCAGCAACTCCAAAACCTCAACTATAACTTAAAAGGGGCTTTTATGCCCCATTCAATTAATCCTCACTTGAAACTGTATTTATTTTTTCTTATAGTGTTTTACGAAAAAATAAGTTAATTGAGGATAGATATGGATAAAATTCTTGTTCATATATGTTGTGGTGTTGATGCAGTATGGGCTTTAAGAAAAATAAAAGAAGAGTTTCCAGACTCTCAAATAAAAGGTTTTTTCTATGACCCAAATATCCATCCTGAAGAAGAGTATGAACTAAGATGGATAGAAACAAAAAGGGTGTGTGATTCTCTTGGAATTGAATGTATAAAGGGAGAGTATGATTTAGATAACTGGTTAGAAAGAGTCAAAGGTTATGAAAATGAACCGGAGAGAGGAGAGAGATGTTCTATCTGCCATGATATTCGTTTAGAACGTTCAGCACAGCTTGCTAAAGAGCTTGGTTTTAATAAAATGACTACTGTTTTAATGATGAGTCCTAAAAAAGATTTTGAGGTTTTGAAAAACATAGGAGAAACTGTTGCCAGAAAATACGGTATTGAGTTTGAGGCTATTGAGTTTAGAAAAGGTGGTGGTATAGAAAAGATGAATCAGCTTTCTAAACAGCAACAGCTATATCACCAAAATTACTGTGGATGTATTTACGGTCTTTTTAAACAAAGGCAAGGACTTGAGATAATTCCAGAACTTGTATCTTTTGGGAAAGGTAGAATTCCGGGAAGTAGAGAAGAGCTTTTATTTATAAAACAGATAAGGTCTTTTGCAGAAAATTTAGGTCTACCGTGTGTAGAACAAAGTTTTGAATTTATTGGGTGGAGAATAATTTCATCTATTATGAAACTTGGCAAACAGCCAGTTCCTCATACAGTACTCCCTTATTCTTCTTCAATAAAGGGAATTTTAAGAGGAAAAATAGTAGATATAACAGAATTAGAAGATAAGTTTATAGCAAAACTTAATAAATCAAATACACAAATATGGCAGTTAAAATCAAATTTAAAAGAAGTTTCCTTAGAAAAGCCTAGATTTTTAACAAATCCAGTGTTTATAGTTGGGCAGGATATAAATTTAGAAATAGGAAAAAAAGTTGAGTTTCAATTAAAAACAGAGTTTGACCCGCAGGCAAAATCACAAAATCTTATTATTGGAGATGTTAACTCAGAACAAAAAATATTTTTCCACAGTGATACTTTACCTGATGGAACTGAAGGGGTAGATATAAGTGAAGTTCTTATGGTTATAAGCAAAAATAAAGAGAAAATAAAAGATAAGCAGTTAGCTGTTGTTGTTTTAGGAGCAAAGACGGTAGGCAATATAGGAAAAGATGTGTTTTTACAGGAGTATGGAAATAGAGTAGTTATTCAGTAATTTTTTCTCCTGAGATTGTAATAAACCTATAGAATATGCCTTTCTTTGATATGAGCTGGTCTTTTGTTCCTTCTTCTACAATTTTCCCTTTATCTATAACTATGATTCTTTGAGTTTTTTCTAAGATTTTTAATCTATGAGTTATCATAAGCACTGTATGGTTTTCAAATTCGGTAAATATGTTTTTTATAACCTCTTCTTCTGTTTTAACGTCAAGAGCTGATGTTCCTTCATCTATTATAAGGATATCTGGTTTTTTTAAGAAAATTCTTGCGATAGATAACCTCTGTCTTTCTCCTCCTGAAAGTCTTGAACCTTTTTCACCAAGAACAGTATCAAGACCTTTCTCAAGTTTAAAAACAAAATCAGCTTTAGCCTTTTTTAAAGCCTGTATTAATTCTTCATCTGTAGCGTCAGGTTTTGCAATAAGAAGATTATTTCTTACTGTATCATTAAATATAAATACATCCTGAGATACCATTCCGATTTTTTTCCTCAAGGAAGAGATTTTATAATCCTTAAGTTCATTGTTATCTAAATAAACTTCACCATCGTAATTCTTTACTAAAGCAGGTAGAATTTTAACCATTGTTGATTTACCAGAGCCAGTTAATCCTACTATTCCAAGCTTTTCTTTTGCGTTTATTTTTAAATTTATACCATTTAAAATGTTTTGGTCTTTTATCTTTAGATAGACATCTTTATAAATCACAGCTTCTTTTAAACCTGTAAATTCAATACCTTTATCTTCTTCTAGAGGTATATTTAAAAGATACTTTATCCTATCTACTATTGGATTTAAAGCTTTTATCTGTACTGCACCTCTTTGAAGAACCTGTAGAGAGTTTATTAGAATAACTACACCACCTAAAAATGAAAAAAACTCTCCAGTAGTTAGATTTCCATTTATAATTCTATAACCACCATAAAAAATTATAGCTGCCGTTGCTAAGTATGCTATAAATTCAACTACAGCAAGATATATAGTTTCATAGAAACTATCCTTTTTTTGTCTGTGGTACAGTTTATTATTTATCTTTTCAAAAAGCCTTATAAAAATCTTTTTATCAAAAAGCTTTACTACTTCTATTCCTGAAAGTATTTGGTTTACAATCTGCGTAAATTCAGCAAAACTTTCTCTTAATCGTTGAGAATATTTTTTCCTTTTATTCCCAAAATAATTTAAAGATACAGCTAAAAAAGGAACTGATAATAAAAATATTAGAAATAGTTGCCAGTCTCTATATATAAGAACTATTATCATTGCAATTACTGTAAATATTTGAGTGATAAGGTTAACACTTAAAAGTCTTACTGTTTTTGTAAATGCTTCTAAATCATTTGTTATCCTACTTAAAATGTCTCCAAGATTATTAGTTATGAAAAACGAAGGTTCTGCATTTAGTAGTCTATTGTATATGTCTGCTCTAATCTTCTTTATAACTTTAAATATAGCAAGAGGATATAAAAAATCCCTCATAAAAAAACCAAGCTGTTTAAAAAAAGCTATACCTATGATAGCTACTACAACTAATTTTAGGGAAGTTAAGTCTTTTGCTATAAAAACATCATCTATAATGTTTTTTATTATAAAGACTATACCAGCCATAGCTAAGGATTCTATAATTCCTCCTAGTATAGCAAGAAGCATAAAGTGAGTATATGGCTTAAAAAGTTTCCACAAGAAAGTTAGATTATTCTCTTTCATAAACTTCTATAATCCCACCTTTGTATTTATAAGATTTAATAAGTTTACCATCTTTATAATCATTACAGGTTATGAGATATTTCCAATCAGGATAGATAAATGGATATCCTACTATTTTATTTAAATCTCTTTCTACAAAAAAACATATAGCCTTATATTTTCTACATGAACAGGCAACTTTTTTATCTTTTTCTATGATATTGACAATATCCGCTGATATTTTTTCTATAGAACCAGATTTTCTGGCTTTTTCAGGGATGACAATAAAACCATAAACAAATCTAAGAATTATGGCTGTAATACTAAAAACAAAAAAAGTTTTTATAATCCATTCTTTTTGTGGCCTTACAAATATATATGCAAAAACTACGGCTGTCAGAGGAAATAAAGGTATTACGTATCTTGCATCTACAGTATACATTCCTTTACCACCAGCAAACAACAGATATGGTAAATAGTTCAGTAGAATAATCAGTAAAAAAGCTTTTATAGGATGCTTAAATATTTTTACTCTATATTTTATAAGGACTATTGTTAAGAGAATACTATGTAGTAAAGTCTGTTTAAAATTCTGTACAGGGAAAGATACAAGATGTGCTAAAAACTTATAAAAATCTTTAGAGCCTTCAGCTCGTGTAGAAACTTCAAAAAGCATCATCTTAAGGTAATTTAATGGGTCTTCTGTTTGTAAAAGCCATAAAGCTGGTATACCTACAGCTATTAGATAGGATAATATAAAAGGTTTTGATATTAATTTTAAATAATCTCTAAAATAAATGGCTAAGGCTAAAAAGGTAAGACCAAAAAAACCATAGGCACTAAAACCTTTAAGCAAAAAAGCTATTGAAGCTAAAAATCCAGACAGCAAAATAAACTTTGAATTATCTCTTGAAAATCCCAGATATTGAGAGAATATCATAACGGCAACAAAAAATGTGAAAGTAGCGTCTATTTCTCCAAGAAATCCATAATAAAAAAGAATATCCCCAAAGGTTATAAATGTTAGTCCTGCTACCAGTGCTGTAAAACGATTTTTTAACACTCTGTAAGTAAATAAAATAACAGCAAAAGATGTAAGAAGTGTAAAAATCACCGATACCACTCTAACTGCCAGTACATTCCAGCCAGTAAAATTAGCAAAAAAATTAACAAGCCACATAAACATAGGTGGTTTGTTAAAATAAAGAGACCCAAGCCGTGTTGGTTGAATAAAATCACCTCTTAAAAACATTTCATAAGCAAGAGTAAGTCTTAAAGGTTCATCACCTCTTGGTTCTAAAACATAAAGGTTTGGAAGCATTGATATAAAAGCCAGTATGATTAAACTAAAAGTAAAAAGTTCTTTTTTACTAATTTTCCCCATATATCTCTTCTAGTACTTTTTTAGCACCCTGTTTAAGAAGTTTTTCTGCTAAAGACTTTCCTAATATTTCGGCATCTTCTAAGTTCCCACTAATTTTATCTTTAAATACTTTACTTCCTTCAAGGTCTGATACAAAACCTATAAGCTCTAATTTACCTTCTTTTATCTGACTGTATGCGGCTATAGGAACCTGACAACCACCTTCTAACGTTGCAAGAAAACTTCTTTCTGCTGTAGCTCTTATCTGGCTTTCTTCATTGTTTATAACTTTTACTGCTTCTATAACATTTTTATCATCTAATCTACCTTCTATTCCTAAAAAACCCTGACATACAGCAGGTATCATTTCCTCTGGTGAAAATATTTTTACAGCTTTATAGTCCAGTCCTAACCTTTTTAGCCCTGCATAAGCAAGAACTATTGCATCATATTGATTTTCTTCTAATTTCCTGAGGCGAGTATCAACATTTCCTCTTAAATCTTTAGTTTCAACTTTAGGATTTATAAGACGTAATTGAGCTTTTCTTCTTAAACTACTTGTACCTATTACAGTTCCCTCATCCATCATGTAAACGTCTTTGTATTTATTAGAAATAAAAGCATCTCTTGGGTCTTCTCTATCTGACACAGCAATTATTCCTAAACCTTCTGGAAAATAAGTAGGAACATCTTTTAAAGAATGAACAGCTATATCAATCTCATTTCTCAAAAGAGCTTCTTCAATTTCCTTTACAAAAAGACCCTTCCCCCCAATCTTTGCAAGAGGGACGTCAAGTATTTTATCACCTTTTGTAGTTATTTTGATAAGCTCAACTTCATACCCATTTTCTCTTAATTTATTTGCTACATAGTTAGCCTGCCATAGAGCAAGCTTACTTTTCCTTGTTCCTATTCTTATCTTCATCAGTTCTCCCTTTTATATAGCTTTATAGTTTCTTTTCTATATTTGAACTGTTTTATAAGTTTACCACCATCTAAATTTTTGCAGTCAATAAGATAATCCCAATTTTTTTCTATTTTTGGTAGTTTCAGTATCTTATTTTCATATACTTCCACAAAGAAACATACTGATTTATGGGAACCTTCACAATTACAGGTTATATTTTTATCATCTATTAATTTTGATATCTCAAATGCTATTTCCTTTATATTTCCATCTTTTTTTAAAATGTATGGTACTAAAAAGGAACCGGCTATAAGTCTAAGTATAATAAATAACATGGCTGTAATTAAAAACATTCTCTGTAATTTTTCAGAGTTTTTTGATAAAGCATATCCAAAAACTACAGAAAATATAGGAAATAAAGGTAAAATGTATCTTCCATGGCTACCAACAGAAATCAGATAAGGTATATAGTTTATAAAGATAATTAAAAGAAGTAGTTTTACTTTTTCATTTAATGGAATTTTTTTTCTTACAGCCATGTATAAAAAAATTGCACTAGCAGGAAGAGTCTGTTTTATATTTGTTAACGGATAGGAAAATAGATGTTTTATAAGAGCGTAAGAGTCTTTTTTTACTCTTTGAGTTCCTTCGTGTAGTAGAGTTTTAACTAATAAAGCAGGTTTTACAGTCATCAAAATCCATAAAGCAGGTATGATTAATGCAATAGCATATGAAAGAAGATATAAAGGCCTAAAAAGAACTAAAATCTTTCTGTAGTAAACCGCCATAACAAAGAAATTAATTCCAAAAAACAGATAAGAAGGAAGTCCTTTTAGCAAAAAGGAAAGCCCAGCAAATATACCAGATAAAATTATAAGTACAGGTTTGTTTTCTCTAAATCCTATAAACTGAAATATAAACATCAAAAATATAAACAACGTAAACGTTGCATCTATTTCACCAATCCAGCCGTACCAGAAAAGAATATCGAAAAAAGATAAATATGAAATTGCTCCGAATACAGCTGCTTTTTCATCTTTAAAAAGATACTTTGTAAAAAGATAAATTAAGATAGCCACCATAAAAACAGAAAAAATAGATAATACTCTTATTGTGATTGCATCCCACCCAAAAATCTTAGATGAAAGGATAGTTAACCAATAAAATAGAGGAGGTTTGTTTAAGTAAATATCTCCAAGATAGGTTAAGTTTATAAAATCACCGTTTTTATACATTTCAAAGGCAGGAATTAGCCTTTTTGCCTCTTCACCTCTTAAATTGTAAGAATTTAAATTAGGAAGCATTGATAGAAATGTTATTAGAAAATAAAAAAGAAAAATCAATCTATACTTTAGTTTATCTTCCATTTACCACCAGTTTTAATTTTTGATAAAAAAATTATAGCAAATATAAATACTTTTTAGTCTTAAGGGATTTGAAATTAGGTAATTATTGCTATATTATTTTGAAACTTTAAACTAAAAGTGATGAGAAAGTTATGAAAAAAACAGCGGTTATTTTGCTTAATATGGGAGGTCCTGATAGCTTAGATGCTGTTGAACCTTTTTTATACAACCTTTTTTCTGACCATGACATTATACAAATACCAAGATTAATTCAAAAACCTGTAGCCTGGATTATATCCAAAACAAGAGCAAAAAAAACAAAACATTATTATGAGTATATGGGTGGAAAATCTCCTCAAAAAGAGCAGACTCTTAAACAGGCTTACTTTTTACAAAAAGCCTTAGGTAATAATTACAAAGTAGTAGTAGCAATGAGATACTGGCATCCTTTTACAGAAGAGGCATTAAACCAGCTAAAAGATGAGGAGATAGATAAAATCATTCTACTGCCATTATATCCTCAGTATAGTAAAACAACTACAGGTTCATCTTTTAATGAGTTTTACAGACAATTAAAAAAATTCAACAAGAGAGGATTTTTTAAAAATATCCCTGTTGTAAAGATAGAAAGCTATCATAACCATCCACTTTTTATTAAAGCATGGGCTAATCTTATAAAGAAATCTGTTCCAGATGATGATTACTATTTTTTATTTTCAGCTCACAGCCTGCCAGAAAAAATTATAAAAGAAGGAGACCCTTATAAATCTCAAGTTGAAGAAACTGTAAAACTTGTAATGGAAAACTTTCCTAATATTTCATATTCTATAAGTTATCAAAGTAAGGTAGGACCAGTTAAATGGTTAGAGCCTATGACTGATGAGGAAATAATAAGGCTTGCAAAATCTGGTATTAAGAAGTTAGCTATTATACCAATAACTTTTGTTTCTGAGCATTCTGAAACATTATATGAGTTAGATAAACAGTATAAAGCTCTTGCTAAAGAACATGGTGTAAATTCATATATAAGAGTACCTACATTACAAACTGAACCACTTTTTATAGAAACTTTAAAAGATTTGGTTTTAAGTATTTGATTTTTCTTTAAATTTTTCCAATCTATATCTAAACTCTCTAAGATTTAAGCCTAAAAGTTCTGCAGCTTTTGTTTTATTTCCGTTTGTTATTTTTAACGCCTCAAATACATAGGATTTTTCAACCTTGTCTAATATCTCCTTTAAATTTACTCCTTCAGGTGGAATATAAACTTTTATAGGTAAAGATTTATCATCATATGTATGGTGAGATTTTAGTATTCCATCTTCAGATAGTATAATTTCTTTCTCAACTATGTTTTTTAGTTCTCTAATATTTCCTTTGAAATCATGATGAAGTACAAAATCTATAAAAGAGTTATCTATCTTTTCTATTTTTTTACCATATTTTTTAGAAAATTCATTTATAAACTGTTCTGTTATATGTAAAATATCCTCTCTTCTTTCTCTTAAAGAAGGCATATGGATAACTATTCCAGCAAGTCTGTAGTATAAATCTTCTCTGAAATTTCCTTTATTCTTTTCTTCTTCCAAATCTTTATTTGTAGCTGATATTAATCTTACATCTACTGTTATTTCTTCTATACCACCAACTCGTCTAAATTTTTTTTCTTCTAAAAAATGAAGCAGTTTAGCCTGCAAAGATAAAGGCATCTCTCCAATCTCATCTAAAAAAACAGTTCCACCATCTGCAACTTCCAAAAGACCCTTTTTTTCACTTACCGCCCCAGTAAAAGCTCCTTTTTCATGTCCAAATAACTCAGACTCAAGTAAATCTTCAGGAAGTGAGGCACAGTTTATAGATACAAAAGGTTTATCTTTCCTTGGACTTAATTTATGTATTAACTTTGCAGCTACATTTTTTCCTGTTCCACTTTCACCTGTTATTAAAACATTAATATCATAAGGAGCAATTTTATTTATAATTTCTTTTACTTTAATTATGGCTGGAGAAT
>JALSSG010000151.1 GCA_026984355.1 Hydrogenothermaceae bacterium | reverse complement strand
TGTAGTAAATAAATTTATGCGTTATTGTTGATATGTCAACCTTGTTTTTTTATATTGTTTCACAATCGTAAATTTCTATATAAACAGATGGAATTGTTATTGTATCAGAGAAATTTCCTATAGGAATTTCAAAAGAATGATTATTATTGTTTAGGTCTGTTCCACTAAATTTTAGTAAAAAAGGTATCTGACTTATCCATACTTTGTATTGTTTTCCATTTATACACTCTGTTATTAAAGATGGGTTTTCAGAGATTTTTGTTCCTTTGTTGTAATAAAAATCTTCAACTCCATCTGACGAGAATGTTATTGTATTATCTTTATAAATAGCTATATCTATGTCGTTGTTTTGTATATTTTCTAGGAGGACATTTATTTCCTTTCCTTTATTTTCAGCATCAAGACCTATGCCTTTTGTATACCATCCTGCCCATGATGAGTATATATCGTTACTAATTAATCCTCCAATTGTGTATGTAGGATATATTGCTGAGGAAGAATTATCTCTTATCTCCCATATATATATCCACCAATCTTTAAAAATATTTTCATCAACTTTTACATAAACTTTAGGAACAGTAGTTATAAATGAAGGAAGTATCAGGTCTAAATGTTCACTTGACGTAGTAGTACTTTTTTGTTGTATAAGATTTTGTATAACTTTTTTAAATGCTAAAACTAAGTTTTTGTCTGCCCATGGACATTCTTGTAGATTTTCTTGTTTTTTTAAGATTATATTGTAATTTTTATCTTGAATTGAGATAGTACCTGTTAAAGTCATTGTATCTTCTTTATTTAAAAATAAGTCTATATTTATCTTTCTATCTTTTAAATCTTTGCCAGTTATTGTTCCATATATATTGTTATTTTCAGCTGTTAGATTAAAACTCTCTCCCCATATAAATCCAGAGACCCATCCAAAACCATTTATCTTAAATTCTTCCTGGTTTAGCTCAAGGCAAACTTTGCCTTTTGGTGCTGATGTGACCTGTGTGATAATTTCTCTGGAGAATTCTCCTATCCAAACACCGTTTATAGTTTCATTTGATACTCCTCTATCTGTAGGTGAACTGCTACTTCCACTACTTCCACATGAGGTTATACCAAAGGTTGTTCCAGTATTTACACCACCACTACAGGCTGTAATAATAAATATGAGTGCTGTAATTGCTAATTTTCTCATTTTTTAGCCTTTCTACAAATTTTTACATTAAATTTAATATCGAAATTTCAAAAGTCTATTTAAAAATTCATTTTCTATAGCTGAAAGTCTTATATTTTTTTGAGTTATAAATGAAAAATCCCTTTTTATAGAAAAATCGTCAATTGTTATTGTTTTTAGTGTTCCCTTTTTTATATCTTCTTCTACTACTATCTTTGAAACAAAAGCTATAAGGTTGGTTTTCTTTACTATGTTTGATATTGCTTTACTACTTCTAACTTCCATTGCTATATCCAGTTCTCTAAGTACATTATATTTTCTCAAGTAGTTTTCTATTATATTTCTTGTTCCAGAACCTACTTCTCTAAATATAAATTTGTATTCTGGAAGGTCATAAACACTTATTTTTGATGGAATAGGATTATCTTTAGATGCTATTAAGATAATTTCATCTTTATAAAAGCTTTTTACAAATAGTTTATTTGAGTTTATTTCGTCTTCTATAAGTCCAATATTAAATGTTTTAGACAGAACACCTTCTTCTATTTCTTTTGAATTGCTTATAAAGACATTAATTTTTATATCTGGAAACTCTTTCCAGAAGCTTGATAATATCTGAGGTAAAAAGTATTCTCCTATTGTTGTGCTTGCTCCTATAGTAAGATGTTGTTTTATATTTTCTTTTATGCTTAAAAGTTCTTTTTCCATAAGTAGATAATCTTCTAATATCTTTTCTGCATATTTGTATAAAATTTTTCCTTCTTCTGTTAGTTCTACTTCATTTTTCTTTCTATGAAATAGAGTGATACCTAAATAGTTCTCTAATTTTTTTATCTGAAGAGTTACTGTAGGCTGAGCTAAAAATAGTAATTCGGCAGCTTTAGAAAAGCTTTTTAAATCTGCAACAGTTTTAAATATTTTTAGTCTATGATAATCAATTACTTCCATTTTTTTTACCTCTTTCTTTAAATTTTTTATGTGCTTGATTTACTATATATGTAATTTTTTCAGGTTTTATTAGATTTTTCTCTTTGTCTTTTTTTATGTACGCTAAAAATTCTATATTTCCTTCGGGACCCCATGTTTCTGAAAAATCTATATCTATAACACTATAACAGCTTTCTTCAAGTCCTTTAATTACTTTTTTTATTGCTTCTATATGAAGCTGTTTGTCTTTTACTACTCCACCTTTTACTTTTTCTTTAGAAAGCTCGAATTGTGGTTTTATCAGAATTATTCCCTGTGCTTCTTCTTTTAGAAGATTACATAAGTTTGGAAGTATTTTCAGTATAGATATGAAGGATACATCAGATACAATAAAATCTATTTTTTCTGGTATTTCTTTTTCAGTCAGGTATCTTGCGTTTGTTTTTTCTAATGAAATTACTCTGGGATTTTTTCTTAATTTTTCATGAAGCTGGTTTGTTCCAACATCTACCGCATAAACTTTTTTAGCACCATACTGTAAAAGACAGTCTGTAAAGCCACCTGTAGAAGCTCCTATATCAAGGCAGATTTTATCTTTTATATCTGGTTTGAAAACTTTTATTCCTTTTTCTAATTTATAACCACCTCTTGAAACATATTTTGGTTTTTCTTTTATGTATATTTGACTATCAGTTTTTATTTTTGTTCCAGGTTTAGTGATTTTTTGACCATTTACAAACACTACACCACTCATAATTACTCTCTGAGCTTTTTCTCTGCTTTCTACCAAACCTTTATCTACAAGTAATTTGTCTAATCTTTCTTTTTTCATAATGTTTGAATATTCTAATAGTATTACAGCATTTTTGCCATTGATATTTAAGCTGATAAGATATTTCTATGAAAAAAATTTTTATGACAATTCTTATAAATATTGTTTTTACTTATTTTTCTTTTGGGCAGACAGTAATACTAAGAATGATAGGACCAGAAGATGTTGGTGGCGCATGGAAAGAGATTATTAGCAAATTTGAAAAATTACACCCTGATATTAAAGTTAAATATATTTCTGGTCCATGGTCTACTGATGAAAGGCAAAATATGTATATTCGCTCTTTTTTAGCAGGAGACCCTATAGAAATTGTTTATATGGATGTTGTATGGACTGCAAAATTTGCTGAAAACAACTGGATTATTCCGCTTGATGAATTTTTTAAGCAGATTGATTATAAGGATTTTATTGAATCTACTGTTAAAGCAGGTATGTATAAGGGACACCTTTATAGAATACCAGTTAGAGCAGATGTAGGTGTTCTTTATTATAGAAAAGATATCATAAATAATCCTCCAAAAACATGGAGTCAGCTAATAGATTTATGTAAAAAGTATTCAAAACCTAATGAATTTTACTGCATAGTGTTCCAAGGTATGCAGTATGAAGGTCTTACGTGTAATTTTCTAGAATATTTATGGGGTGCTGGTGGAGATGTTATAAGAGATAATAAAGTGGTTTTAGATAAAAGAAGTACAGTTGAATCTTTGACTTTTATGAAGACATTAGTAGATAGAAATTTTGCTCCAAAGTCTGTTTTGACATTTCAAGAACAACACTCATTATCATTTTTTGAACAGGGAAAATCTTTATTTATGAGAAACTGGCCATATGCCTGGCTGATTTTAAATAAAGACAGTTCTAAACTTAAAGGTAAAGTTGGTATAACTGCCATTCCTCCTAAAGAAGGATACACTTCTTCAGGAGCTTTAGGTGGTTGGGGATTTGGAATAGCAAAAGGTAGTAAGCATATTAAAGAAGCGTGGGAGTTTATAAAATTTGCTACCTCAAAGGAAGCTCAAAAGATTTTACACTTTAAAAGAGGTGGTGTTCCTTCAAGGAAATCCTTGTTTTTAGATAAAGAGATTTTAGATAAAAACCCTCATTATCCTATGTTATACAAAATTCTGTTAAATGCAAAGTCAAGACCTGTTCACCCAGATTATCCAAGGATAAGTGATACTATACAAAAACATGTCAGTGCTGTGTTGACAGGCATTGAGAAACCAGAAGAAGCATATAAACATATGAAAAATTCTATTTCCTCTGTTGTAGAAGGTAGAAATGAGCCTCTATTTTTTAGATTTTTTAAAGATTACGATTTATATATAGTTTTAAAAAATACTATCTTGTTTACTTTATTTTCTGTTCCTATCGAATTAATTTTGGGTCTTTTTATAGCTATTTTCCTAAATCAAAAACTTAAGTTTTTAGGTGCTGGCAAGCTTTCTGTTTTAGTTCCATGGGCTCTTCCTACAGCTGTTATGGCTATGTCATGGCAGTGGATGTTTAATAATCCTTTTGGTGTTATAAATGATTTATTATTAAAGATTGGTTTTATCGATAAACCTATAGACTGGTTGTCTGCTCCTGAAGGAGCTATGTTTGTTGCTGTATTTTCAGATATATGGAAAACTACACCTTTTGTTGTAATAATTTTGCTTGCAGGTTTAAAGTCTATTCCTGAAGATTTAATACATAGTATAAAGGTTGAAGGTGCTGGAAATTTTAAAGGATTTTTATATGTAGTACTGCCACTTTTACTACCGTTTATAAGAATAGCTTTAGTTTTTAGAGTACTTCAGGCTTTTGGTGTTTTTGATTTGATATATGTGCTTACAAAAGGAGGTCCAGCAGATAGTACTAAAGTGATAGCACTTTATATATATGATACAGCTTTTAGGTATGATGATTTTTATTATGCTTTATTTTTGACTATTTTGTTTGGATTTATATGTTTGGTAATTATTTTTCTCATACTAAAGTTTACTACCCTTGATTATGAGAAAGTAAGATGAAAAAGTTTATTTCTTACACTTTACTTGTTTTGATTATTATCTATTCACTGTTTCCATTTGTGTGGACTGTTATTACAGCTTTAAAACCACCTGAAGAGGTTTTTTCACTTCCAATTAAGTATTTTCCTTCTTATATAAGTTTTGAAAATTTTAGTAATGTTTTTATAAAAAGAGATTTTTCTAAGTATATATTTAATAGTTTTGTAGTTTCCTTTTTTTCTACTGTTTTTACTTTGATTTTGTCTTTTTTATTTGCTTTTAAGTTAAGATATGTGAGTTTTAAAAAAGCTATGCATGTACAAAAAATTTTACTTGTTATAGCTATTATTCCACCTGTTTTGTTTGTGGTACCTTTGTTTATGCTTTTAAAGGTTTTTGGTCTTATTAATAACTATATAGGCTTGATACTTTCATACACATTTTTAAATTTTCCTTTTGCAGTATGGATGATATATGCTGGATTTTCCAAAATCCCTAAAGAGATAGACTATGCAGGCTATATAGATGGGTTTTCAAAAATATCTGTTTTATTTAGACTGTTAGTTCCTTTATCTAAACCAACTATATCTGTAGTAGCTATACTGGTCTTTATTTTCTGCTGGAATGAATTTCTTATAGCCCTTACTATAATGCCTGATGAAAAAATGTATACAGTACCTGTAGCTATATCAATGTTAAGCGGAGTTTCTATTTACGAAATTCCATGGGGAGAGATAAATGCAGCTGTTGTAATAACAACTCTTCCTGTTATTTTGCTTATTGCTTTATTCCAGAAATGGATTATAGAAGGATTAACCTCAGGTTCTATAAAGGGATAAAAATGCCCCATGTGGGGCATAAAACTAATAATACATCTGTTCCATATCTTCTTCTACAAATTTTAGCTCACCTAATCTAAATGTGCTTGCTTCTTCAGCTCCAACTTCTCCATTATTATCCCATACTGTAAATTCACCATAATCATTTTTTCTACCACCGTCTTTAAACATCCAGCATGCTGTACCAGGTTCTGCAAATCTTCTTCCAAAAAAGACACCTTCTCCACAACCACTTACAATGTATACTGGCTTTCCATCTTCATAACTTAAATAACAGCTTGCATCTGTAAGATTTCTAAGTATAAATGCAGTTGCTCTATAGCGGATTATTAAAGATGCGTGTTCCTCTACAGTACATGGTAAACCCATTGCTACTTTAGCTTTTCCAAAAAACCCAGCACCTTTCAATACACCGTAAACCTCACCTTCCTCTGGTAGAGGTTCGTCTTCCATCACTAATGGTTCTCTATCATAGTTTGATAAAAACCATGGAATCTCAAGAGCAAAGGAAGATGATACACAAAATGTTGCTAAACCTAAAGCTAAGGCTAACTTTTTCATTTTTTTACCTCCATCAAGGGATTTTTAATTCATTTATTTATTCGTAAATTTTTAAATTCTCTTTAATTTTTTATAGATTTTTGAATACCTTATATTAAGGTGATAGTCTCATCTTTTGTCTAAATTTTGTTTGTTATATAATCTCTTAACAAAGATTGTAAAAATTAGGTTTAGTTATTATGCGACCTGAACTTTTAGAAAAAACTTATATATTAAAAAGAGAGTTAGAGCTTATTCAAACCCATATCACTAATGAAATAAATGAAGAAGATGTTTTTAAAAAATGGACTGATTATTTTCCAAAAGAAAGTGTGTATAAAGTATCTGCATCTGATGGTTCTTTTAATAGAAAGGCATACTTAGGTTTTTATCTATACTCTGTTGCAGGTTATGGGTTATGTTTTGATAACAACATTATGGTTGGAGAAGAGTTTGTAGGAGATATAGGGATTTCACTTATAAAAAATCAAGAGTTTGCAGAAAGTTATTTTAGACTTCTTATGTTTTTAGTAGAAATGAAGTCTTTACTTAAGATAACCATAAAAGAAAAACCTGAAGTTGTTCTTTTAGATGGTACTTTAAGTGGAAGATTTATTTTACCGCCACCAAAAACTAAATGGTTTGTAAATAAAGACTTTGGAGGAGAATTAGCCAGATTATCTGGTGAACTTATACCAGACATTGAAGAAAATCTTTTTAAATATGATATTACGTCTCATTCTACCAAAATAAAGGAAAAGCTATTTACAAAACTAATTCAAAAGTTTGGGCAAGAAACAGCCTCTAAAAGGGATGTATTTGAAGCTGCTTTAGCAAAGCTAGCTTACTTTGAGTACTTTTTGCTTTTGCATTATCTATTTTACAGGTTAGATTGGAACCCTATAATTGTAGGTGTAGCCAAAACATCTAAAGATACAGAAATTTTTAACAGTTCTATACCTGATATTATGGTTTTTTATAAATTTATCAAAAATCCTGGGTTTTCTGAAAGTAGATATGTAGATATGGAAAGTAAAAGTAAAACAAAAGAGTGGGAATTCTCAGAAGTTTTTGAAAAGCTACAGACACAAAAAGCTGTAGAGCTAAAGGACGTTCAGATAAAATACTTTTATTCAAAGTACTCTCCTTATTCTGTAATTTCCCTTGTAGAAGTGTATGAAAACCCAAATAGAGAAACAATTACTCAACAAAGTGTAAATGATATTTTATTTTCATTGTCTGCAGGAGGATATCCATTTATTCTAAAAAAAGCAGATTCAGATGTAAGAATAAAAAATAAAGATATGGAACTTATAGAAGCTATATTAGGTCTAAATACAGAAAAAAGAGGAAGAGAAGTAGTTGAGTAATATAAACTGGGAATTGCTTCAAAAGCAAAAGATTTTTATACTTGCTTTATTGTGTATTCCTTTATTTTTTACTGAGATTTACAAAAATCTAAAAAAACCAGTTTTTAAAAAAACAGATTTACAGATAGATATAAATTCTGCAACAAAAGATGAGCTTTTGTCAGTACCATACATAGGCGAGAAAAATGTACAGGCTATTATAAGTTATAGAAAAAATCATCATATAAATGATATTAGTCAGCTAAAAGAAATACGTTTTTTTGAAAAATTCAAATATTTTCTAAAAGTAGAAAAATAAAACTGGAAAAAAAGCTTTAAAGAACTATATTTAGCCTACTTTGGTAATGTGTTAAAATTATATTTTCAACATCAAAATATTTAAAAAATCTTTCAAAGAGGTGTTTCAATGTCAGAAATTATCAAACAACCTATAGAAGAAGAAGTTAAATCTTCTTATTTAGATTATGCAATGTCTGTTATTGTAGGACGGGCTATTCCAGATGTTAGAGATGGTTTAAAACCTGTCCAGAGAAGAATTTTATATGCTATGTATGAAGAAAATATGTATCCTAATAAACCATTTAAAAAATCAGCAAGAACTGTAGGAAACGTTATAGCAAAATATCACCCCCATGGAGATGCTGCTGTTTATGATGCTCTTGTTAGAATGGCACAGGATTTTACATTAAGGTATCCTCTTGTACAGGGACAGGGAAATTTTGGTTCTATCGATGGAGACCCACCAGCAGCAATGAGATACTGTGTTGTTGGTGATACTCTTGTAATCACAGATAAAGGATTAATAAAAATAAAAGATATTGTTCCAGACTCTAAAGAAAATTCAGATAATCCTATTGATATAAAAGTTCAATCCCTAAACAGAAAAATAAACACTGCAGACATGTTCTTTAATAGTGGAAAACATAAAACTTTAAAAGTGGAAACGGTAGAAGGTTTTGAAATAGAAGGTAGTTTAAATCATCCTGTTTTAGTTTTGGAAAAAGGAGAAAATGGAAGACCGATTTATATCTGGAAAACTTTAGATAAAGTTAAAGTTGGAGACTATTTAGTGATTAGTAGAAAAAATGATATAGATACATCAGAAGATTTAATAACTGAAAAGGAAGCTATCTTACTAGGTTCATTATTGTCGGAAAATAGTTATATAGAGTTTGTACAAACATTTGAAAAAACTTTAGTTTCTATTAATTATGCAAGTGATTATACATATGAAAGAAACTTGAAAATAGAAAAACCACTAACGACTTATCAAATTAAAAATCAAGAGATAATTGAAGACGTTCAGCAAAAGGATTTTATGGAAAATTCTACACAAGAAGAAATTCCTTATACAGTTTTAAGGTCTTCTAAAAAAATACAAAAAGCCTTTTTAAAAGCTTTGTTTGAGGTGGGAGGTTTTGTTTATAAAAGCAAAAATGAGATTATTGTTTCCTACCCATCTAAGAGTAAAAAACTTTTAAAGCAACTTCAAGTTTTACTTTTAAATTTTGAGATTGTATCAAAAATTCGTAAAGACAAACAAAATTATAACCTTATTATATCTGACTTTAAACTATTTAAAGAAAAAATAGGATTTTTATCAGTAAAACAAAAGAGGTTAGAAAATTTAATAAATAAACTAAACCAAAAAGAAATTGTAAATAATGAAGCAGACTTTATTCCATTTATTTTGGAATATATAAAAAGTAAATATAAAAATAAAGAATTTAATAAGTGGTTAGAAGAACATAGCATAGACAGGTATAGCCAAGTAGAAAAATATTGGGATACTTTAGAAAAATTACTAGATAAACAAGATATAGAATTTTACAAAGAGCTTTTAAATAACAGATATTACTTTGCAAAAGTAAAATCTGTGGAAAATACAGGAGAAAAAGTAGTTTACTCCATAAGAGTAAACAGCCAGTGTCATTCATTTGTTGCTAATGGGATTATAAACCACAATACAGAAGCTCGTTTAACAAAGCTTGCAATGGAAATGCTTACTGACCTTGATAAAAATACAGTTGATATGATGCCAAACTTTGATGGTTCTTTAGAAGAGCCAGAAGTTTTACCAGCTAAGTTTCCAAATCTTATATGTAATGGAGCCGCAGGTATAGCGGTAGGACTTTCAACAAATATACCACCTCATAACTTTACAGAAGTAGCAGAAGCTTTAAAATATCTTGCAGATTTTCCAAATGCTACAGTAGAAGAGCTCTGCCAGTTTATAAAAGGACCTGATTTTCCTACTGGTGGTATTTTAATAACGCCAAAAGAAGAAATAATAAAAATATACCAGAATGCGAAAGGTTCTATTACAGTAAAAGGAAAAGCGAGAATAGAAAAACTTCCAGGAAATAGGCATAGAATAGTAATATATGAAATACCATATCAGGTAAACAAGGTAGACCTGATAAAAAGAATAGCAGAACTTGTAAGAACAGGCAAAGAAAAAGGTATATCAGACTTAAGAGATGAATCAGATAGAACAGGAATAAGAATTGTTATAGAACTAAAAAGAGAAGCAGACCCAGAAAAAGTTTTAAAAAAACTTTATAGAAGTACATCTTTACAAAAAAGTATACCGATAAATCTTACAGTTCTTGTAAATAAACAACCTAAAGTTTTAGATTTAAAAGGTATTTTATGGGAGTTTATAAAACACAGGATAGAAGTTATAACAAGAAGAACCCTTTATGAGCTTGATAAGGCAGAAAAAAGATTACATATAGTTGAAGGACTGTTAAAAGCTCTTGAAAATGCTGATAGAGTTATTGAAGTAGTAAGAGGTTCTAAAGACACAAATGAAGCAAAACAGATACTTACACAGGAGTTTCAGCTTTCAGAAGTTCAAGCAACAGCTATTCTTGATATGAGACTTTCAAGATTTACAGCCCTTGAAGGAGGGAAACTAAAAGAAGAAGCAAAAGAGTTAAAAGAAAAAATTGATGAATACCAGAGAATACTATCATCTGAAGATGAAAAGATAAGAGTTTTTAAAGAGGAGCTTGATGAAATGCTTTTAAAATATGGGGATGAGAGAAAGACTGTTATATTGGAAAAAGAAGAAGCAGGCCTTACATTTGAAGAAGACTATGTAATAGCTGTATTAAACAGTGGAAGAATAATAAATAATAAAATAGATAAAACTGAAGGGGAAACAGTACAGGAAGCATTAAATAAAGTTTTACAGACAGTACAAAATACTATTTTACCGGGAGAGGCACTACTATCTATACAGGAGGTTAAAAGTTCTAATCCAATAGCATTTATAACAAATAAAGGTAAATCTTACTGGAGTCTTGCAGCTGATTTGCCAAAAGGTGAAGGGAAGATAGATATAGAAGAAGGAGAGTATATAGTTGGTACAACATATAAAGAAGAAGGGAATGAAGATAGAGTCTTTATACTTACAAAGGATGGAATTATAAAGAGAATGACACATGAAGATATTTTCTATAAATCTCAGGGAATGAGTATCATTCCTTTAGAGGAAGGAAATGAAGTAGTATCAGCATTTTCAGATGACCACCCTTCATACCTTGCTATTTATACAAAAAAAGGAGATTTACTTATTTTTGAAAGAAATCAGGTAAGAGTAACAGGAGCAAAAGCAAAAGGAGTAGAAGGTATAGACCTTGATAGTGGTGATGAGGTGGC
>JALSSG010000150.1 GCA_026984355.1 Hydrogenothermaceae bacterium | reverse complement strand
AGTAGTTATGAACCTTTTTGGTGGTTTTGACTTAACAGAGAAAATCTTTGGAAAACATCCAGATAAGATTGCAGAGGAAATAGAAGAAATACTACATTTAAAACAACCAGAAAATATAAAAGAGAAAGTATCATCTCTCAAAAAATTATTTGAACTGAAAAATGTTTTTCCTAAAAGGACAAAAAAGAAAGGTAAATGTCAAGAAATAAAACTTGTAGGAAAAGATGTAAACCTTGATATTTTACCAATTTTGAAAACATGGCCTAAAGATGCAGGAAAATTTATTACAGCAGGACAGATATACACTAAAAGTTTAGATGGTTCAATAAATAATGTTGGTATGTACAGACTTCAAAAATTATCAAAAAATAAACTAATAGCCCACTGGCAAATACATAAAGATGGAAATCATTTTTTCCATCAATATAAAGAAAACAATAAAAAAATGCCTGTAGCTATAGCTATAGGAGGAGACCCGCTTTATACATGGTGTGGGCAGGCTCCATTACCATACGGTATTTTTGAACTATTTTTATACGGATTTATCAGGAAAAAACCAGCAAAACTTGTAAAATGTATTACAAATGATTTATATGTACCTGAAGATGCAGACATTGTAATAGAAGGTGAGGTTAATCCTGAGGTTTTAGCACCAGAAGGACCATTTGGAGACCATACTGGATATTACACTCCTATAGAAAATTTTCCTGTAATTGAAGTAAAAGCAATTACAATGAAAAAAAATCCTCTGTATTATGCCACAGTAGTAGGCAAACCTCCGTGTGAAGATAAATATATGGGCTGGGCAACAGAAAGGATATTTTTACCATTACTTAAAACCACAACACCTGATTTAGTTGATTACCATATGCCTGAAAATGGTGTTTTTCATAATCTAATTTTAGCAAAGATAAAACCTCTATATAAAGGCCATGCTAAACAGATAATGCATGCTTTTTGGGGTGTTGGACAGATGAGTTTTGTCAAACATGCAGTTTTTCTTAATGAAAAAGCACCTGAGTTAACAGATTATGAAAATTTAGCCAGATATATATTAGAAAGATTTAAGTCGGAAAATGTTCTTATAACAGAAGGTATAGTAGACCAATTAGACCATGCAAGTTATCAGGAATTGGTAGGAGGTAAATTAGGTATAGATATAACAGATGATAAAGTTGTAGAAAAAAAAGTATCTATATTAGATGACGAAACTTTAAAACAAAAAGTAAAACAGTTAGATAATTCAGTAGTTGAGCTAAAACAATACTTTGTAGACACACCAAATCCAATAACATTAATAAAAGTAAAAAAACAAAAACCAATGAAAAAACTTTTTGAAAAGCTAAAATCTTTAAAAAAGCATATAAGAATAGTTATATTTTTAGACGATTACCAAAATGACCTAAATAACCCTTATATGTTAGTGTGGAGAATAACAAATAATATAGATGCTCTTTATGATATATGGATAGATGAAATTATAGGTATTGATGCTACTGCAAAAACAAAGATAGATAATTATAAAAGGAAATGGCCTGAAGATGTTCATTGTGATAAAGATATTATTTACAATCTATTAAAGAAAAAAATTATAGATGTTGATGAAAGCTTTCTAAAGAAATTTCAAATTGTAGAGTATTAAACAAACTCATAGCGACTAAAGTTATTTTCTAATTGAGAAAGTATATCTATTATATACTTTAACTCTGTATTTAATTTTCTATTTGTACTTATAACATTTTTTAGTTCCGATGACAGCTGAAATATACTTCCTTTTGTTTTCTCTACTAAATTATTAACTTGGGTAAAAATAAGAGAAAAACTTGTTTGAACCTGATGAGCCGATTCAACCATACCTGTTAGATATAAAAAGTGAAGTCTTTTGATAAGAATGTTAACATTGTTAATAATAGAAAGTATCTCAGAAAGGTTCTCGTTAAGTTTAGTAGATATTGAGTTTAATAACTTTAGATAATAAACTACAAACTCAAAATTATCATATATATCAGTCAAGATATTTGCCAATCTTAGCACTAAATCTTTTGTAAGTATTTCCACAAGAAAATTGCTCATCATATATATACCAAGCTTAGAAATATTCATATAAAAAATCATCTGATTAATATCAATAAGTGTATTATTTAAAATCTGTTCCATTTTTTTTGTTAATCTTCCACTTTGCTCAGCAGTCTTTCTCATTTCTGTAGAAAGTACAAAGAATGAATTACCTTGAGAACCTAACTTATAAGACTCTACAGATGAATTTAGAGATATAAGTCTTACGTCTTCTGATATTGTTAAAATATCACTTGCATTTTCCCTCAAAATTTTATTTACTCTGGAAAAAGAATGAAGAAAGTTATAAATATTCTCATATGCTTGCTCTATTTCTTTAAACACTTTATATATGTGAAAAAGTTCTAAAAAGTCCTTATCTATATTTGATACCTCTATATTCTTTTCCAAAGAATTTCCTTTTAACTTCAACTCTTCTTCAACAGCCTTTTTCATAAAATCATCATATGTATCAAATCCTAATTCTTTTAGTTTCTGATATAACAAACGCTGACTTTCTTCTACACCTTCAAGCTGTTCAACCTTTAATAACTGCTTATATATTTTTTGAATTTCATCAAATAAATAAGACATAGGTTTTATTCTAATTGATATGTACTTAGATATGTTTCCTTCTTTGTCAAACAGTGGAGAAACTACAGCCAAAACCCAGTAATAACTACCATCTTTAGCCATATTTTTTACGTATGCTACAATAGGTTTTCCTGACTGTATATATTCCCAAAGAAGTTTAAAAATCACCTTAGGCATATCTGGATGCCTTACGATATTGTGAGGTTTCCCTATCATATCCTGAAGGTCATATTTACTTACTCTCGCAAAAATATCATTACCAGATAGGATTCTACCTTTTAAATCTGTAGTAGAGAAAAACATTTCAGTATTATCAAATAAAGATTCTACATCTTTGGGATACACTTTCTTTTTCATCAAAAAACCTCCAATCTGTAATTTTCCAGAAAAAGAAGGTTTAACCAGATTTCGTACAAATAGAATTAAAACTTGAGTTTTATCTGATTTTTAAAGTAGAAAGAGCTATTATTGCAAGAATAATAGATATAATCCATACTCTTACAACTATTTTGTTTTCTGGAATTCCTAACCTTTCAAAATGATGGTGAATAGGTGCCATTAAAAAAATTCTTCTTCCAGTTAACTTAAAATATGCTACCTGTATAATTACAGAAAGAGTTTCCACTACAAAAATCCCACCAACAATAACAAGTGTTAATTCCTGTTTTGTTATAATAGCAACAGTTCCGAGTACAGCTCCTATAGATAAAGACCCTGAATCTCCCATAAAAATATCAGCAGGAAAGGAGTTAAACCATAAAAACCCAAGACCTGCCCCAAGTAGTGCCATCAAAAATACTGCTATCTCCCCACTTCCTTCTATATAAGGTAAGAATAAGTAGTTTGATAGAACAGCATTTCCAGCAATATATGAAAATATAGAAAATGCAGAGATAGATGTTAAAGCAGGTCCAATTGCAAGACCATCTAAACCATCTGTGAGATTAACAGCATTTGATGTCCCCACAATAACAAAAACCATAAAAAATATATATAAAATTCCTAAGTCAATATATAGATTTTTAAAAAATGGAAAGTACAAAATCGAATTAAACTTTGGATAAAGATATAAAGAAACTGCGGTTATAGAAGCAAAAAAAATCTGAAAAGCAAACTTAACTTTACCTGATATACCTGTTTTTTTATTTAATTTTTTCCAGTCATCTACAAATCCAAGTAAACCAAAAGAAATAAGAACAAAAAGAACTACCCATATAAAAAAATTATCAAATCTACACCACAAAATAGAAGAAATAAATACAGTTATACCAATTAGCACACCTCCCATAGAAGGAGTATATTTTTTGGAAGCATGATTATCTAAAAATTCCCTTTTATATCCTCCCTTTAATCTTTGAATAGCTTTTAATTTCTTTATTATGTAAGGATAAACGACCAAAGAAAGGAAAAAGGCTGTTAAAAGGGCAAGAAATCCTCTAAAGGTTATGTATTTAAAAAGATTTATATCAAAATACTGATATAGTAAATGGTATAACATATCTCCCCTTTTTTATTAAGTTTATCTATTTGGTGAAAAGAGTCTATCCATTATAATTGCAGCAGCATTTCTCACTGAAAGATGATTATAATCCCCAGCTCCCAAGATAGGTTCTAAAATATAATCACAATCTTCAACAATCTCTGGAGGTAATCCCCACCCTGTGCCAAGAATAATAAGAAATACATCTTCTTTTTTATCTATTTTTTGTTTTAATTCTCTAAAAGAAACTGTTTGAGGATATCTTTTTGCAGACGTTGCAACTAATTTTGGCTCTTTACCTGTTTTTTTCTTTATGTCCTCTATAACTTCCTGCAAAGAAGATTTAAGTTCTACAATCTTCGCTGCTTCATACCTTCTTGGATTAAAATTTTTTCCAAAACCTTCTGTCCAGTATTTTTTTTGCTCTTTTATAATAAATTGCTGGGCTTCTAAAGGCTGTACTATATAATAAGCTCCAAGTTCATAAGTTCTTGCAGGTCTGGCAATATCATGGAAATCTAAAGTAGTAAAAGATGTTACTATCCATTTACCTTCTTTATTTAATGCTGGATAATGTAAAACAGTTATAAAACAATGGTTATTTTTCATCAATCCTCCACAGGTTTTACGTTATCTTTTAAAAGTTTATATATAAAGCTGTCAACTACTGCCTGCCAGGATGCCTCAATGATATTGTCTGATACTCCTACAGTACCCCATTTTTTATCCTTATCCTTACTTTCAATTAAAACTCTTATTTTTGCAGCTGTTCCACCACTTTCATTTACTATTCTCACTTTATAATCTATAAGTTCTACTTCTTTCAGGGATGGATATTTAGATACAAGAGCTTTTTTCAAGGCTTTATCCAGAGCATTAACTGGACCATATCCTAAAGATGCTGTATGTTCATATGAGTTGTTCATTTTAATTCTAACAGTAGCCTCAGATATAGGAGTTTTGTCAGTATACCTTCTTGCTATAAGAACTCTGTAAGCATCTAAATCAAAATATTTTGGTAATTTACCTAAATGTTTCCTTATTAGTAGCTCTAAAGATGCTTCTGCAGCTTCAAAATGGTATCCATAATTTTCAAGTTCTTTTATTTCCTGTATTATGTTGTTTACAACAGGGTCTTTTTCATCTAATTCTATACCAAGTTCCCTTGCTTTATAGATGATATTACTTTTACCAGCAAGGTCTGAAACAAGAATTTTTCTTCTATTCCCAACATCTTCAGGATTTATATGCTCATAGAGTTTAGGATTTTTTAGTACAGCAGATGCATGAACACCTCCTTTATGTGCAAAAGCACTATCTCCAACATAAGGCATATTTTTTGGAACAGGAAGATTAACAATATCTGCTACAAAGTTAGATATTTCTTTTAGTTTCCTTAAATTTTCTTTTGGAATAGTTTCATATCCAAGCTTTAAAGATAAATTTGGGATAATAGTGCACAGATTTGCATTTCCACATCTTTCTCCAAAACCGTTTATTGTCCCATGTATCTGTACTGCACCACCCTTTATAACAGCTACTATAGAGTTCCATACAGCAGTATCTGAATCATTATGAGCATGAATTCCCAATTTTGTAGTAATACCTGCATTGTTTACAGCCTTATATATTTCTTCTATTTCATGTGGAAGAGTACCTCCATTAGTATCGCACAGCACCAGAAAATCTGCTCCTGCCTGTTGAGCCACCTTTAAAACTTCTAATGCATACTCTTTATTACTTTTAAAACCATCAAAAAAATGCTCTGCATCAAATATCACTTCATCTGTATACTTTTTCAAAAAACTTATACTATCAAAAATCATTTCAAGATTTTTCTCAAGAGTTGTTTTTAATGCTACAGTCACATGCAAATCCCAGCTTTTTCCAAAAATAGTTATAGCTGGAGTTTCTACTTTTATTAAATCCTGTATCTGTTTGTCTTCGTCAACTTTTAAGTAAGCTCTTCTTGTAGAACCAAAAGCAGCAATTTTTGTATTTTTCAGGTTTAACTTTTTTACTTCTTTAAAAAACTGCTTATCTTTTGGATTTGAACCAGGCCATCCACCCTCTATATAATGAATACCAAAATCTGCCAGTTTTTCTGCAATTCTAAGCTTATCTTCTACGGATACACTAACACCTTCTGCCTGTGTTCCATCTCTTAAGGTAGTATCATATATAAGTATCTGTTTTCCCATTTTTTCCCTCATATATAATTCATAGAATATAAAAAATTATCTAAAACAGAAAAATTTTCAAAATTTAGAAAATTATTGTGAAAATTATTATATACAAAACCAGAAATTATAAATTGATTTTTTCATATTACATAACATAAAATCAATTAATAAAACCTTTAAATGAGGCAACAGAAAATGATAAAAATAGGATTACAAAAAGCTGTTATTCTTTTACACGCTTTCCCATTAAACAAAGATATGTATCACTTTCAAATACAGGCATTCCAAAAAGAAAATATACCATTTATAGCAGTAGATTATCCAGGCTTTGGAGATAATCCCCCTCCAGAAGTTGATTATACTATAGAAACATTGACAGACAGTATATTCTGGCAAGCACATCAAATAGGAGTTAAAGAGCTTATATTAATTGGAGATAGTATGGGGGGATATATAATGTTTCAGATGTGGAAAAAATACAAAGAGTATATAAAAGGCCTTATATTTACAGCTACAAGAGCTGAGGCAGATACAGAGGAAGCAAAAAAAGCCAGATATGCTCTTATAAAAAGAGTAGAAGAAAATGGAAAAGATTTCCTTATAGACGCGATGATAGAAGCACAAACTTCCCCAAAAACAAAACAGGATGAGAAAAAAATAAGAACATTAAGATGTATAATGGAAAAAGCTACAGAAAAAGGTATAGTAAAAGCACTAAAAGCTCTAGCAGAAAGAGAAGATAACACAAAAATATTAGATACTATATATGTTCCAACCCTTGTAATTGCAGGTAAAGATGATGAAAAAGTTACACCACCGTCTATTGTTAAACATATAGCTGATGGTATTGATGGTGCTAAGTTTTATGAAATTGAGAACTCAGCTCATCTTCCGCCTTTTGAAAACCCAGATGAGTATAATAAAATTATTATTCCTTTTATAAAGGAAATATTTAAAGAAAAATGATAACAAATCCAGATATAGAAAATTACATATATAACCTGTCAATACCTGAAGACCCCATTTTACTGGAAATGGAAAAATTAGGGCATAAAACAGGATTTCCTATAGTAGACAGAATTGTCGGCAGATTTTTATACATAATCACCAAAATAAAAAAACCAAAGCTGATTGTTGAACTTGGGTCAGGTTTTGGATATTCAGGATATTGGTTTGCAAAGGCTTTAGACAATGGAAAAGTTGTGCTTACTGATTTTAGCTTGGAAAATTTAAACCTTGCAGAAAAATTCTTTGAAACAGGAGGTTTGTTAAAAAAAGCTGAATTTAAAGCAGGAGACGCTATTGAAATAGCTTCAACATATAAAAATATAGATATTCTTTTTATTGATATTCAAAAAGCAAAATATAAAAAGGCTATTGAAACTTTAAAAGATAATATATCTACAGGCGGACTTGTTATAGCAGATAACACTCTATGGCAGGGCAAGGTCTTAGAAGAACATCCAGACAGGCAAACAAAAGGAATAAAGGAATTCAATGAATATATGTTCTCTAATCCAGATTTTTTTTCTGTTTTGATACCAATTAGAGATGGTGTACTTTTATCCTATAAACTAAAATAAAAACTTCCTTTCCCAAACATTTTTACAAGCTGTATTTTATGCTGAAAGAAAGCTCTTGCTGTTTCTATAGCTTTTAAAAAATCATATCCTAAAGCAAGATAAGCAGTTATTGCAGAAGATAGAACACAACCAGTTCCATGAACATCGTTGATATTAATACGAGGATACTCTATAGGTATAAAGGATTTATCAAAAAAAATATAATCAATTACTTTATTACCACTTTTAAAATGTCCACCTTTTATAACAACAACCTTGACTCCAAAGGACTTAAGTATCTCACCTGCTTTTTTTATATCTTTTTCTGTGTATATTTTTAAACCTGATAAAATCTCTGCTTCATAAATATTAGGAGTAAGTATATCTGTTATAGGAAATAATTTTTCTTTCAAAAGTTTTATTCCTTGTTTTTCAAGAAGTACTTTACCAGAACTTGAAACTAAAACAGGGTCTACAACTAACATAGTATATTTATCTTTAAAAACTTCATAAATCTCCTCTATTACATATTCTTTTAGAAGCATTCCTGTTTTTGCAGCCTTTATATCAAAATCATCAAATAAAACCTGTAATTGATTAAAAACCGCTCCTTTTTCCAATGGATATGTTTGATAAACGCCTTTTGAATTTTGTACTGTTAAAGATGTTAATACGCCCATTCCAAAAACTCCTATCTCTTTGAAAACTTTTAAATCAACTTGCAGACCAGCTCCACCACTTGGATCACTTCCAGCGATAGTCAAAGCTATATTTTCCATTTTTCTACTCCGAAATAATGTTGATATTAAATTTATAATCAGTAATTTTAAAAGAAAAATTTTAAGGAGGATGCAGATTTCTAAAATACACTGGCCTTTATTTTTATTAATTTTCTGTTTTATATCTTTATGGAATTTAGGAATAAATGACATCTGGATGAAGAATGAAGCTTTATATGCAGAAAGTGTCAGAGAGATGATTGAATTAGACTCTTACATAGTCCCTTATTATAATTACGAACCAAGACTTCACAAACCCCCTATCACATACTGGTCAATAATAGCCAGTGTAAAACTATTTGGATTGAACGAATTTGCAATAAGGTTTCCTATGTTTTTATTTGGTCTACTGTCTTTATTGTTTACATATAAATTAGCACGAATTTATTTTGACAAAAAAGTTGCATTTTTCAGTGTCCTTGCTGTAGCTTTCACTCCAATGTTTATTGGAAACATAAGATATTCATCACCTGAGATGCCCCTTTTATTTTTCTTTACTGCAACTTTATATTTTTTTCTAAAAGGGTATATCTTAAAAGATACAAAACATTTCATACTATTTTACATATTCCTCGGACTTACAGTTCTAACAAAGGGATATCCATATTACATTATAATTGGCTTTATAGTTTTTATATTTTTATGTTTTGATACAAAATGTTCTCTTAAAACCTTGGGACAAAAGATAAAATCTCTACACCTTCCACTTGGAATAGTTATATCCATAGTAATAGGTGGATGGTGGTATTTATATACATTTTTAGACCAGGGAATATACTTTTTAAAAGTTATAGAAAAGGAAACAGTTCATAGAGCTACAGATTATAAGAATATTTTAGAACAGTTAAAACCATTTTATTACATAAAGGTTTTATTCTGGGCTTTTTTACCTTTTGTGTGGATTAGTTTCTTAGCAATAGCATATGCTGTAAAACATAAACAAAAAAATTTTTTATTCTTTTTTTCATGGATTTTTGGTATGTATATCATATTTACCCTTTCAGCTGGTAAAATACCAAACTACTTTTTACAGGCTTTTCCACCGCTGGCTATATTCTCTGCATATCTTTTATGTAGCGAAAGCCAGCTTAAAAATTTATGGAAAGTATTATATATCTTAGCTTTAATCTTACCATCTATTTATATAGGTATATATCTGCTATACGGTGTTGTAAATTTAGGTACAGGTATATACATACTTATAATAAGTTTGTTAATAGCTGGTTTTCTTATATTCAAAAAAGAAACTGTATATATTCCTTTCGTTTTCGTAATCTCCTTTTATATGTACTTAGTAGTTTCTGTAGCACCTATAATTGAAAAATATAGACCTTACAAAGAAATTGGTACAATAATAAAAACCGCAGTACCAGACGAAAGTATACCTATTTTTGTTGAAGATAAATCCTTAAATAATCTAATCTTTTATACAGGAAAAAAATTATATGGAAAAATGAATATAGACGAAATAAAAAAATATAAAATTCCATATATAGCAGTAATTTACGAAAAAAACTTAAAAGAAATAGAAAAATCAAAAATTTTATGGTGCGGGTATATATACAAAAAACGAGGAGATTCTCGTATATTAACATTATTAAAATATGTAATAAAAGCTGAAAAAGGTGATATGTCAGGTTTCGATAGAATGTGTGTAGTATATAAAAAAGGAGAAAAAGATGGAGGAAATTATAACCCTTGACGGAAAACAATTCCTAAATAAGAAAATTTTAAGAACACTTATGTACGGCGAAGGTGTTTTTGAAACCTTCAGATACAACAAAAAACTTCCTAAATACATAAAAGAACACCATAAAAGACTGATAAATGGAGCTAAAGTTTTAAATATTCCTCCTATTGATTTTGATACATATATAAACTATATAAATAACACTGTACTTAAACACAAAAACAAAGACCTTTACATAAAAACAATCCTAGTATCAGCAGGAAATTTGTACTTTGCCTCAAAACCAGAAAAAAGCCACTTACTTGTAATAGCTAAAGACTACATCCCCTTAGAAAAAAAAGAAATCATCTTAACTGTTGCCCCATTTAAAAGACATAGTTCCAATCCCCTTGTAAAAATAAAATCTACAAATTACGCATTAAACGTTTTAGCAAAAAGATTTGCAGAAGAAAAAGGATGTGATGATGCGATTTTTCTCAATGAAAATAATGAAATTACAGAAACAACAACAGCGAACATATTCTGGGTAAAAGGAAAATACCTATACACACCATCTATAGATTGTGGACTATTAGATGGAATAACCAGAAAAATTATACTACAGGAAGCAAAAAAAGAGGGCTTTACAGTAGTAGAAGGAAGATTTTTTATAAAAGATTTAAAATCTGCACACTACATATTCATAACAAATGCATTACACGGTATAATCAAAGTAAAAGATATAATGTTATAATAATTGTCTGATTTTAACAAAATCTAAAGGAGAAATTAAATGAGTGTTGTAGTAGAAGAAAATCAGCTTGTAAGAACTATTACAATAGAAGAAAAAGGAGAAAAAATAAAACAGCTTGTAGAACAAATTTTAAAACAAGTATCAAAAAATGTAACAGTAAAAGGTTTTAGGAAAGGTCATGTACCTAAATCAATAGTAATGGCAAAGTACAAAGATTATATAAAAGAAGAAGTAGCAAAAAAATTTATAGAAGAAAACCTTCAGCAGATTTTAGAAAAAGAAAACCTAACTCCAGTATCTCAAATATTCTTTGGAGATATAGAACTAAACGGAGAAGACCATTTAAAACTAAAGGTTAGCTTTGAAGTAGCACCAGAGTTTGAACTAAAAAATTATGAAGGTTTAGAAGTTGAAATAGTGAAAAAAGATGTAAAAGATGAAGATGTAGAAAAAGTTATAGAAGGAATACTAAACCAAAAT
>JALSSG010000149.1 GCA_026984355.1 Hydrogenothermaceae bacterium | reverse complement strand
CTTCCACCGTTTAATCTTATATCTCCCGTGTCAGACTTTCCATCATCAACAGATTTGTCTAAAGCACATACATACTTTGCTTCAACATTAAAACCAGATGTTGGATTACCATTCAAAGGATTTATATCTGCTAAATATAGCCAATTTCCCGGTTTTCTATTTGAACCAGAACCAACAGTATCATAACTAATAAACCAATAACCCCCTACAGAACTTTGAACATCTGAGGCAGATAAAAGACCATATACATTAACTAGTAGGTGGAAAAAAGCTCTTTTTTCATTTGGTGTTTGTAATTTTCCATCTTTACTCCTATTACAATCTGATACACTTGAAGGAGTAGCTGACCTACAACCATCTCCCGGCCAAAATCCATACCTATCGTAAAAAGTTAAAGCAGCAGCGTAAATCTTATTATACTGAGAGGCAAGACTTTTTACTTTAGCATTTTCGATAAGCTGTCGACCTTTGAACACCATACCAAGTATGAGCCCTATAATTATGAGCACTATAGCAAGTTCTATTAACGTAAAACCCTTGCTATTTCTTGATATATTAATCATATTTTTCCTCCTTTATAAAACTCTTTTTATTTTTATCGTAAATTTTGTTTACATTTTTAATGTTTTTTGAAAATGTGATATTTATGTATAATTGTTCATTCTAAGTATTTACTCTGGAGGGACTAAATGAAAACTTTAGAAAAAATAGTTGAATGGCTATTGTGGGAAAGCCGTTTGATGATAATATTTGCTGTTATTTCTAGTATACTTGCAGCTTTTGTTCTGGTAGGTATAGGAACATTTGATATAATCGTTGTTCTAAAACATGTACCTCATGCTTTTACTGATAAAGAAGCATTTGAAGAATATCACGGTGAGGCTATAACACATATAATAAGTGCTGTTGATGCATACCTGATAGCAACTGTTTTGCTTATATTTGGACTTGGTTTATATGAGCTTTTTATCAGTAGGATTGATTATATAGAGCAGGAAACAAAATCTTCACGAATATTAGAAGTTCACACTTTAGACCAGTTAAAAGAAAAGCTTGCAAAAGTTATAGTTATGGTTCTTATTGTTACATTTTTCAAACATGCTGTAGATTTAAGTTATGGAGATGTTAAAAATTTACTTTTCCTTAGTATAGGAATAGCTCTTATAGCTGTATCTGTTTACTTTATGGGTAAGGGACATGCTGTAGAAGAAAACGAGAAAAATTTTCATTAAATTAACTTTTAAATTTTTCTATGGATTTAACACACAAAAAAGGATATATTTCAAGACATCTTAACTATTTAATTAGAGGTTGTAGATGGAAAAGTTAATTGTGATAGGAACTTCTTTTTTACTTATAGGTGGTATAAGCTGGTTTTTCTTTGGTAAAAAAAATAAAAATAATCAAACCTCTATAGAAATACAAAATGAAGGTGATGAAACTTTTGAACTTAATATATCAGGAATGCACTGTGCTGGGTGTGCAGCTGGTATAGAAGGAACTATTCGCTCTTTAGAAGGTGTAAAAGATGTACAGGTTAATTTTGCTACTTCTAAAGGAAGGTTTGTTATAAATCCTTCAAAAATTTCAAAAGAGTTAATAATCCAAAAGATTAAAGAGCTTGGATATGATGCTTCTTTAGACATAGAAAATTTAGAAAAAAAAAGCTCATAGCTGAAAAACAGCTTAAGTTTAAGGTTATACTTTCTTTTGTTCTAACTGGTGTAGTTTTTTATTTATCTCACTTTCCAATAGGAAATAAATTTATAAATGATTTATTTATATTCTTATTGGCTACTATTGTCCAATTTTATGTAGGATGGGAATTTTATAAATCTTCTATAAGTGGTTTAAAAAATCGTATTGCTGATATGAATTTACTTATAGCTATAGGTACATCTATAGCTTATTTTTATTCTACAGCTGTTTTATTTTTTCCTGATTTATTTCCAGAATACATGAGAAATCTATACTTTGAAAGCTCCTGTGCCATTATAACTTTTGTTCTTTTAGGTAGGTATCTTGAGAACCGTTCCAGAAGAAAAACTTCAGAATTTATGAAAAAAATTCTTTCTTTAAAACCATCCAAAGCAAGAGTCATTGTAGATGGAAAAGAAATAGAAATACCAGCTGAAAATGTGGTAAAAGGAGATAAGGTTGTTGTAAAGGCTGGAGAGAAAATTCCTGCAGATGGGAAAGTTTTATCTGGGGAAGGAGAAGTTGATGAATCTATGTTAACTGGTGAATCTGTTCCAGTCTTTAAAACAAAAGGTGATGAAGTTATTGGAGGAAGTATATTAGTTAATGGGTATATTGTTTTTTCTGCAGAAAAAACAGGTAAAGATACAGTCTTGTTTCAAATAATAAAGTTATTGTTAGAGGCTCAATCTAAAAAACCTTTGATAGGAAAACTTGCAGATAAAATAACTGCATATTTTGTACCTACTATTTTGGTAATAGCGATACTAACTTTTGATGCGTGGTTTTTATTTAGCGGGAATATACAGTTTGCGATACTATCTTCT
>JALSSG010000148.1 GCA_026984355.1 Hydrogenothermaceae bacterium | reverse complement strand
GTACAGTTTTCCTGAAACTATATAGTCATTTTCAGTCAATGGTCTATTTAATCTATTTACCCATTCATTAAAAAAGCCAACCAGTAAAAGAGATACATCTCCTCTTATTTTGTACAACCTAAAAGGCGAGTTTGCTTTAACATCTATAAGATACAAAGGAACTTTTCTATAATAAGTAGACAATACTTCTGCTACATATTCTAACACTAATGGATTTAGACCAAGTTTTTTCTCTTGATTTACTTTTATAAGCGCCTCATAGAACGCTTTATGTAATATTTCTTTTGCTCCCATAATTTATATATTTATAAAAAAATTTTACTTTTTCAAATTATTTCGGAAGTGGAAAACTATTTTTTGAAACTTCTTAGTTTGAAATTTGAGCTTTTCTTAATATAATTAAGAGTTGAAAAGCCACTATAAAATAAAATAGATATCAGGAGGTAGTATTGCACATACAAGAAGATTTAACTCCAAAGCAAATTGTATCAGAGTTAGACAAATATATAATAGGGCAACAAGATGCCAAAAAAGCTGTAGCAATAGCGTTAAGAAATAGATGGAGACGGCAAAGATTACCAGAAGAATTACGAGATGAAGTAATACCAAAAAATATATTAATGGTAGGGCCCACAGGAGTAGGTAAAACTGAAATAGCCAGAAGACTTGCCTTATTAGTCAAAGCACCATTTATAAAAGTAGAAGCTACAAAATTTACAGAAGTTGGTTATGTAGGAAGAGATGTAGAGTCTATTATTAGAGAGTTAGTAGAAGCATCATTTAAAATGGTTAAAGCTGAAAAATTGGAAGAAGTTAAAGAAAAGGCTAAAAAAATAGCAGAAGAAAAAGTTCTTGACTATTTGGTACCTAAGAAAATACGAAAATATGGAACATTTACAGAACCAGAAGAGGAATCTCCAACAAGAGAAAAATTTAGACAGATGCTTCATGAAGGGAAACTTGATGATAAACTAATAGAAATTGAGATTGAAGAAAAGCCTACGGTAGTAGGAGGGGTTATAGTTCCTGGAATGGAAGACATAGAAAGTCAAATTAAGGATATATTTTCAAGTATAGCTCCCACTAAGAGAAAAAGAAGAAAAGTCAGCGTAAAAGAAGCTATGAAAATATTACAGCAACAAGAAGCAGAAAAGCTAATAGATATGGATGAAGTATCCTCAGAAGCAGTATATAGAGCTGAAAATTTTGGGATAGTTTTTATAGATGAAATAGATAAGGTAGCTGTAAAATCCTCAGGTTCTGGCCCAGATGTTTCAAGGGAAGGAGTTCAAAGAGACTTATTACCTATAGTTGAGGGAACTACAGTTTCTACAAAATATGGTCCAGTAAAAACAGACCACATATTGTTTATAGCAGCTGGAGCTTTTCATCTTGCTAAGCCTTCTGACCTTATACCAGAGCTTCAAGGAAGGTTTCCAATAAGGGTTGAATTACAGCCTCTTACTAAAGAAGATTTTATAAAAATACTAACAGTTCCAAAAAATGCTTTAACAAAACAGTATAAAGCTCTTATGGCTACTGAGGGAGTTGATATTGAATTTACAGATGATGCTATAGAAGAGATAGCAAGAATCGCTGAAGAAGTAAATGAAAAAACAGAAAATATTGGAGCAAGAAGACTTTTAACAATTATGGAAAAGATAATGGAAGATTATTCTTTTGAAGCACCGGAGCTAAAAGGAGCCAGAATTATTATTGACTCAAAAGTTGTAAAAGCTAAATTAGAGGGTATATTACAAAGTGAAGATTTAACAAGATATATCCTTTAGAAGGAGGATAAAGCTATGGCTCAAAAAGAGGAAGATTTAAAAAAAGAAATAGAAAGACTAAAAAAAGAACTTGAAGATTTAAAACAAAAACTAAGTGAAGAAAAAGAAGAGGAAGTTTTATCAAAAGAAAAACTCGTAGAAGTTATAGATGAAACAGAGCACGTTATAAAAAAAGCTTTTAGTATAATAGAAGGTACAATTATTGGAGCTCTTGAAGGAGCAAAGAAAAGTCTAAAATCTAAATAGAGGTGAGAAAATGGAAGAAAAGCTCTCCGAAAAACCTATACCGTTTTCTGAAGTTTTAAAGGAAATAGGTGTTACCAGCAAATCAGCAGCTTATGTATTGATAGAAGCCAATCCATCTGAAATTCCGAATATATTAGAAAAACTTTCCAGAATAGAAAATGTAAGGTCTGCTGATGTCGTTACAGGCATATACGACATTATTGTGTATATAGAAGCTGAAGACCAGCATGAAATAGGAAGAATAGTTATTAGAGATATTCATTCTATACATGGTGTAAAAAAAGCTACTACCTGTATGGTTGTTAAGATTTAATGTGAATATTACGTTTTCCTAAAAAATATATAAATTTTGTTTTGTCCTTTGTTATGATAAAAATATCAGTTACTGAATTTTTGTTTATTATATTTTACGATTAAAACTTATTTAACAACGATTTGTCGATGTCAGATTTTAAGGCTAATTTTTATCTCAATTAAAGAGTTTAAGACTATAAAAACTCGTTATTCGTCCTTTAATA
>JALSSG010000147.1 GCA_026984355.1 Hydrogenothermaceae bacterium | reverse complement strand
AGAAACTGTCTTTATACCTTTTTCCTTAGCAAGTTTTAAACTATTAAAATACGCGTTTTGTAAAAGCTTCTTTTTTTCCTGGTCTAATTTTCCTTTATTACATACAGGTCCAACTGTATGTATTACATATTTTGCTTTCAAATTTCCTCCAGTGGTCATTACAGCTTCTCCTGTTGGAAGTCCCTCAGGATACAAGGTTTCTCTTATTTTTTTACATTCTTCTAAAATCTTTGGGCCCCCTTTTGAATGAATAGCACCATCAACACCACCTCCTCCCATCAATGTAGAATTAGCAGCATTTACAATAGCCTCTGTATCTTCCTGTGTTATGTCCCCTTTCTTTAGAACAAGCTTTGCATTATCTATGTTAACAACCTTTTCCATAATTTACCCTGCATAGAACTTGATAATAAAATATAATTAAAATTTTAACATTACAAAAATTTACCGAAAGAATATTCTTGATAATAGAAAAAGGAGGGATATTAATGAAAAAGCTAGTTGTGAGTATTTTTTGTTCTGCTATTTTCCTGTATGGATGTAAAGATGATAATTCATTAAACGCATATAGATATGAAGTGCTAAAGGCTTTAGACAGTGGAAATTATGATAAAGTAATACAGCTTCTTCAAAAAGATAACTACAAAAAAGCTTTTTCAAATGAAGAACTAAATATTAATCTGGCTGCAGCATACATAGGAAAGGCTGGTTATGATGTAAGCTCTATATTGAATGATATCTTAGATACAGATGTAGATGCAGATGGTTTTAAAGTGTTTTCTCAGGCTATATCCAAAAAAGCCTCTGGAAAATCTTTAATGTACCTATCTAAAGCTATAGAAAAATATTCTGAAATCTTACAAAATGTATCTTGTGAAGATAAACAGTCTCTTACTGAGCTTCAAAAAGATGCATGCTTTCTAAAAGGTCTTGTTGAGACAGCTAAAGGAACAAATTCTTTTGTTTTGGCAATTGAAGACAACCCTCAGGAAAGAGCAGGAACACTTGAAAAATGGATTGAAGGTGTAAATCCTTGCTCACAGGATGATATAAACGCAAACAATGTTCCTGATGATTTAGAAGCTACAGCCTGTGCCATAGAATATGCGAACAATGGAAGCTGTTATATAGATAATGGTAGCTTTTCTACTTCAAGTATAGCTTTTTCAAAAGAAGAAAATACATATAATTACACTCTACTAAAGATAGATATAAATTCTGACATTACCTGTTCTCAAACAGATACTAATACATTTTATAGACTTATATCAGGCACAGATGTTGTTATAACAGATGGATACTGCGATTTAGATTTACAGCCGTGTAGTGAACCTGATGGAATTGATTGTTTTCCATGTCCTATTATAGACAATCAGCAAAATATAACTGTAGAAGATACGATAGTTGAAACAATAAACAATGGTGTAGATACTATCATTTCTATTATCCCAGAAGACCAGCGTTCTGATATAGAAGAAAATCTTAGAGAATTTAAAGAAGAAATATGTATTCCATCTCCTTCACATTGTCTTTGTGATAATGTCCCATGTAATTCTGAATTTGATATAAAAAATGCACAAAAGTTAGAAATAACTGAAGAAGCTCTTGCACAGTATCTAAAAAAATAAGGGGGATATAACATGAAAAAATTAGTAGGTTTATTTATCCTAACAGGTATATCTTTTAGCTCATATGGTATTACTTATGAATATCCATACATATTCAAAGACCCAAGAACAATAGGTATGGGCGGTGCTACAGTAGCAGTTGGTGGATATTCAAATTCTATATTTTATAATCCTGCAGGTATTTCAAATATCCCTATAACAGAAGGGTTCGCAGTAAATCTATTAGATATAAATATATCCACAAATAAGAATGCGAAAGATTTTTTAAATGATTTACTTGATGCCCTTGATACTGGTGATTTAGATAATGATGGTGATGATGGTGATGATAAATTAAAAGCTGTAAATGAAGTTCTTAAAGCTTATTATGGAAAAAATATTCACTTTTATGGAAATGATTATTCTTCTATATCTAGAAAGTTTTCAAAACTTGCATTTTCTATAGGTTTTCTCGTTTCTATAAAGGCTGATGGGCAGACTCATCAAGGATTTGGTTCAGAAGGTGTTTTAGAGCTTGATTATAACTCTATGGCAGGTATTATAGCTGGCCTGTCATATGATTTTTTAGATGGAAGTTTAAGTGTAGGATTAAGTGGAAAGTATATATATAGGAATGCTCTTGTTCACTCATTTACAGCCAGAGAGCTTGTTGAACATGAAAATAACCTTGATACGTACATAACAGATGAACTTGCAGTATCAAAAACTGCCTTTGGATTTGATTTTGGAATGATTTATAGATTAAACGAAATCATACCAAAAGGTAAATTACTGCGTCCTTCAATAGGTGTATCTGTACTTAACATTGGAGATTTAGATTTTGAAGAAGCAGGGAAAATTCCTATGAGTGTAAACTTAGGAATAGCAATAAATCCAGATGTTCCAATAATTAATAACTGGGTGATAGCACTAGATTATGTAGATGCATTAAAAAATTTTGAACAAGACGAGGACAATATTAAAAGGTTAAGAGTTGGAACTGAAATCAAACTCTGGGATAACAAAATAACAGACTTTTCCATAAGAACAGGTCTTTATCAAGGATATTTATCTGCTGGTGTAGACTTTAGATTTACTATATTAAGGTTAGGATTTACTACATATGCAGAAGAAGTTGGAGCATATGCAGGACAGGATGAAGATAGAAGATATGTGTTAACTGCAAGTATTACATGGTGAAACTATAGAACAAATTCCAGAAATAGTATAAATTAATTTTTAGTTTATAGTTTTTTGGAGGTGTAGTCTACTTTGTTAACTATAGAGAAAAAGCTATCATTAGCATCAGATAAAAACCTATTTCCTATAATAGATAAAGTTCTTGAGGGGAAAAGACTTTCTTTTGAAGATGGTATAACTCTTTTTAACACAAAAGACCTTAATACTCTTGGCACGCTTGCAAACTATATAACAGAGCAAAAAAATGGTAAATACGCCTATTTTGTTATAAATAGACAGATAAATCCAACAAACGTGTGTTCATTAGAATGTAAGTTTTGTGCTTTTGCTACTATTGATAAGAATGACCCAAAAGCATATGAGATGTCTATAGAAGAAATTTTGTCCAAAGTAAAACATGCTATTGAAAATGGAGCATCTGAAGTTCATATAGTTGGTGGACTACATCCTGATTGGTCTTTTGAAGATTACCTGAATATAATAAAACATATACGATTAAACTTTCCTTCTATACATATAAAGGCTTTTACTGCTGTTGAAATAGATTATTTATCAAAACTTTCTGGTTTATCCTATAAGGAAGTTCTTTTAACACTAAAAGAAGCAGGTTTAGATAGTTTACCTGGAGGTGGAGCTGAAATCTTTTCTCCAAGGGCACGAAGAATAATAGCACCAGAAAAAATAGGCTGGAAAAAATATTTAGAAATCCATAAAACTGCTCACAGGTTAGGACTTCATTCTACAACTACTATGCTATATGGACATATAGAAACTATTGAAGAAAGAGTAGATCACATATTAAAAATAAGAGAAGCTCAGGATGAAACTGAAGGATTTACATGTTTTATTCCTCTTGCCTATCAGCCAGAAAATAATGAACTTGAGATAAATGAGCATACATCAGGTATTGATGATTTAAAAACAATAGCAGTATCAAGACTTCTTTTAGATAATGTTCCTCATATAAAAGCTTACTGGGTTATGATTGGAGAAAAAATAGCACAAATATCCCTAAACTTTGGAGCTGATGATTTAGATGGAACTGTAATGGAAGAAAAAATAGCTCATTTTGCAGGAGCTAAATCTCCAACAGCCCAGCAAAAAGAAAAGCTTGTAAGACTTATTAAAGAGGCAGGAAAAATCCCTGTAGAAAGAGATACACTGTACAATCCTATAAAGATATACGATGAATAATCTGTACAAAACTGAAAAGCTTGGTTTAAAAAACTATGCTATAGCTTTGTTTGTTCTCGTTTTAGTCAGTATTGTATTTTTTGTTATTATCATTGCTGTACCGTACCTGGTTTACCTTGTACTAAAGATATTTTTTATTAGCCTTCAATTTGGGATTGTTTTTATAATCGTGTTCTGGTTTATAGTAATCATAGCCTTATGGATAAACAAACTTATAGAAATTTTAAAATAAAAAGGAGCAAAAGCTCCCTTTATTATGTAGACTGCTCTTCCTTATAGTACCCTGTGAGAGACTGTTTTAAAACTTTTATTATGGTACCTTCTGCAACTTTTAAATGAACAATATTATCTTCTATAGATTTGATTTCTCCTATTATTCCTCCTGCAGTAATGACTTTATCTCCTTTCTTTAAACTTTTTAAGAACTCTTCATGTTGTTTTCTTTGCTTTTGTTGAGGTCTATAAAGAAGAAAGTAGAATATAGCTATAAGTAAAACCATCCATATAAGAGCACTTATTAAACCTCCAGCACCCTGTGCTCCTTCCTGAGCATTTGCAAACGTTATACTTGTTAAAGCTACCAAATATACTAATTTTATTTTTTCCATTATTCCTCTCCTAAATATTCTTTCGTCCAGTCTGGATATAGAGGATATGAAGAACATAAAGATAAAACATCTTCTTTTACTTGCTGTATAACCTTTTCATCATCAATATTTTTTAGAACTTTAACTATATTTCTGGCGATTCTTACCATATCATTTTCTTTCATTCCTCTTGTAGTTAATGCTGCAGTACCAAGCCTTATGCCTGAAGTTATCATAGGTTTTTCTGGGTCAAAAGGAATGGCATTTTTATTTACTGTGATATTTGCTTTTCCTAAGGCATCTTCTGCCTGATTTCCTTTTACATTTAAAGGTCTAAGGTCTACAAGAACAATATGAGAATCTGTCCCTCCAGAAACTATTCTAAGTCCCTGTGCTTTTAATTCTTCTGCAAGAACCTGCGCATTTTTTACTGTTTGATGAGCGTACTGTTTAAACTCAGGAGTCATAGCATTTTTAAATGCTACTGCTTTTGCTGCAATAACATGCATTAAAGGCCCTCCCTGAAGTCTTGGGAAAACCCATTTATCTATATCTTTTCCATAATCTGCTTTAGATAAGATAAAACCTCCTCTTGGACCTCTTAAAGTTTTGTGAGTAGTTGAGGTTACAAAATCAGCATATGGTACAGGTGAAGGATATGCCCCACCTGCAATAAGACCAGCATAATGTGCCATATCTACCATAAAAAGAGCCCCAACTTCATCAGCAATTTCTTTAAATCTTGCCCAGTCTATAACTCTTGAATAAGCTGAAGCTCCAGCTATAATCATTCGTGGTTTATACTCTTTGGCAAGTTTATAAACCTCATCATAATCTATAAGCTCTGTCTCAGGATTTACACCGTACTGTATAGAATTAAAAACAATACCAGAAATATTTACCTTAGCTCCATGAGTTAGATGGCCACCATGGTCTAATCTCATTCCAAGTATAGTATCACCAGGTTTTAATTGGGAAAAATACACAGCCTGATTAGCCTGAGAACCAGAGTGAGGCTGTACATTGGCATGTTCTGCTCCATATATTTTTTTTACTCTTTCAATAGCTAAATCTTCTACAATATCTACATATTCACAACCACCGTAATACCTTTTATGAGGAAGACCTTCTGCATACTTATTAGTAAGAACAGAGCCTTGAGCCTCCATTACTTCATAATATGTATAATTTTCAGATGCAATCATTTCAAGATGCTCTTGCTGTCTTTTAAATTCTTTAGAAACAGCATTAAAAACTTCAGGGTCTACGTTCTTCAAATGTTCTAACAACAGCATACCTCCTAAGAAAATTTATATTATCTTGGTTCTATATACATAAGTTCTTGTCCATATTCTACAGGCTGACCATTTTCTACTAAAATTTTAACAACTCTACCATCTACATCACTTTCTATCTCATTCATAACTTTTAAAGCTTCTATTATACACACAACCTGACCTTTTGAAACAATATCTCCTTCCTCAACAAAAGGAGGTGCCCCAGGAGATGGAGCTCTATAAAATGTACCAACAAGAGGAGATTTTATAATATGATATTTTTTCTCTTCTTTTACTTCAGTCTTTGGTGGCTGACCAGAAACTATTTCTTCTTTTATCTCTACAACAGGTTGCTGAACTGGAACTACAGCCTGCTGATGTTGACCTAAGTACTGCTTTACTTTTATTCTACCTTCTTTTGTTTCTAATTCTACTTCTTCTATATTAGTACCTTTTATCTTTTCTATTATTTCAAATAAAAGCTCTTTATTCATAACAGGCTCCTTATTCATTAACTCTTTCTATATATTCTCCTGTCCTTGTATCTACTTTGATTTTATCACCTGTATTTATAAATAAAGGTACTTGTACAACTGCACCAGTTTCAATAGTAGCTGGTTTTGTTGCACTTGTAGCAGTATCACCTTTTACTCCCGGCTCAGTTTCTATCACTTCATAAACTACATGTTTTGGTAGCTCAATACCAACTGGATTTCCTTTGTCATAAAATACAAATACTTCCATACCTTCTTTTAGATATTTTGCTTCATTTTCAACAGCTTCTGCAGGAATTGCTATTGTTTCGTAAGTCTGTGTATCAAGAAAATAATAATAACTTCCATCAGAATAGGAGTACGTTGCCATCCTCTGTTCAAAATCGGCAAGTTCAATCTTCTCAGAGGATTTAAAAGTAATCTCTGTAACATTTCCTGTTTTCATATTTTTGGCTTTAATTCTTACAAAAGCCTGACCTTTCCCTGGTTTTACATGTTCATAATTGATAACTCTATAAGGTTGTCCGTCAACAACTATAAACATATCTTTTTGTACTTTGTTAATATCAATTTTTACACCCATAAAAACCTCCTTTTAAATTAAGGAATACAAAGTTATTGTTAAAAATTATAAAATGAAAATCTGTTAGAAATAAAATTTCTTTTCTGATACCATTTTTGATATTAACATAATTAAAGATAAAAAAATATATGGGAGGATTGGATGAAATCCTTTAAGTCTATAATAGTATTATTACTTTTTGTTGTTTACTCAGGTTTTACAGCAGATTTATCAGGAAAAATCATTATATCCCCTTATATAGGATATTACTTTTTTGGAGAAGAAAGAGACCACAAAAATAGACCAATTAGAAGTTTTAAAGACAACTATGAGTACGGATTAAGACTTGAATATTTTTTAACCCCCCGTATAAGTATACTTGGTGGATATGGAAGGGTACCTACAAAAATAGAGTATAAAAAAAGAAAATGGAGAAATAAAAATGTAGATAGACTAATGCTTAATTTTATGTATAACTTTGCATTTATGGGAATAAACAAAGTACCTTTTGTATCTATAGGTGTTGAGAAAACTGCTGGTGATACAGGATTAGAATTTGGTGGAGGCTTTAGATATCTATTTAGAAAACAAAAAATGGCACTTAGATTTGAACTGAAAGATGTTTATATTCTAAAAGGTATAAATGATTACACAGCTCTTGTAAGTTTAGATTTTTTATTTGGAGGAAAACCTTATATAAGTGATGAAGATAATGATGGAGTTCCTGATGAAAAGGATTTTTGTCCTAATACTCCAAGATGGGTAATAGTTGATGAAAGAGGTTGCCCTGTAGACAGTGATGGTGATGGCGTTCCTGATTATCTTGATAGATGTCCAAAAACTCCACAAGGAGCACCTGTTGATAACGAAGGTTGTCCAGTAGATACTGATAGAGATGGTGTTCCTGATTATTTAGACCAATGCCCTGATACTATAGAAGGTGTAAACGTAGATGAGTATGGATGTCCTTTAGATAGTGATAAAGATGGTTTTCCTGATTATTTAGATAAATGTCCTGGTACACCTGAAGGAGCTCCTGTAGATGAGTATGGATGTCCTTTAGACAGTGATGGCGATGGTATTCCTGATTACAAAGACAAATGTAAAAATACACCAAAAGATGTTGTGATTGATGAGAACGGTTGTCCATTAGACAGTGATGGTGATGGTGTTCCTGACTATCTTGATATATGTCCAAAAACACCTGAAGGTGCAGTTGTTGACAAACAGGGATGTCCTACTGACGAAGATAAAGACGGCATTCCAGACCATTTAGACCAGTGTCCTAACACTCCAGCAGGAGCACCTGTAGATGAAAATGGATGTCCTTTAGATAGCGATAATGATGGCGTTCCTGATTACCTAGATAAATGTCCTAATACTCCTAAAGAAACTCCTGTAAATAAAGAAGGTTGCCCTACAGATAGCGATAAAGATGGTATTCCTGACTATTTAGATAAATGTCCTAACACTCCTTTAAACGTCCCTGTTAACAAAGATGGATGCCCTTCAGATACTGATAAAGATGGAGTTCCTGATTACCTAGATAAATGCTTAAATACGCCAGAAAATGTAGTTGTTGACAAACAGGGATGTCCAGTAGATACTGATAAAGATGGTATACCTGATTACTTAGATAAGTGTTTAAATACCCCTGAAGGAGTAGTGGTAGATGACAAAGGCTGTCCATTAGATAGTGATAAAGATGGTGTTCCTGATTATTTAGATAAATGTCCTAATACTCTACAGGGAGCTATAGTTGATGAAAAAGGTTGCCCTACAGATAGTGATAAAGATGGTGTCCCTGACCATTTAGACGAGTGTCCTAATACTCCAGTAGGAGCACCTGTTGACAAAAATGGCTGTCCAGTAGATAGTGATAATGATGGTATTCCTGATTATGCTGACCAGTGTCCAAAAACTCCTGAGAACATAGATGTAGATGAAAATGGATGTCCTTTAGATAGTGATAATGATGGTGTCCCTGATTACAAAGATAAATGTCCTAATACATTACCAGGAGCAAAAGTTGACAAAGACGGATGTATGATATCTATAAGATTAAATATTCTATTTGATACAAACAGCGCTGTAGTAAAACCAGAATATTATCCAGAAATAGAAAAACTTGCTAAATTCTTGAAAGAACATCCTGATGTAAAAGTAGAAATTCAAGGACATACAGATAAAAGACCAACAAGTGATTATAGATATAACATGATACTATCTCAGAAAAGAGCAGAAGCAGTAAAAAAGGTTCTTGTAGAAAAATTTGGTATAAATCCAGATAGAATAATAGCAAGAGGATATGGTTATACAATGCCTATAGCTTCAAATGATACAGAAGAAGGAAGAAGGTTAAACAGAAGAGTTGAAGCTGTAATTATAAAAGAATAACCTATAGGGGCTTTGCCCCTTTAGAAATTTTTTAATAAGTACGAAACGTAAAATATGAAAGTAGAAAAATTATTAAATAGTCTTATAAAAATATTAGAGGAAGAAAAAAAACTAATAATCCTTTCTATAAAGGATAAGTCTTACAGTGAAAATCTTTTAAAAACATTAGAAGAAAAAAAGAAAACAATTGAAAAGCTATCCCTATTACCAAAAGAAGATTTCAAAGGGTTTGAGGATAAACTTCAACTGATAAAATCTTTATCTGAAGAAAATCTTATCCTTGCATTAAATAATATTCAGTTTATTGAAGATATATTTGAAGCTATATTCAAAGAAGAAACAAAAACTTACAGCAGTGAAGGGAATTTTTCTAAAGAACCAAAAAGCCTGATTAATAAAAAGATTTAACAGTTTTCCGATAATAGTATTAAAACAAAAATCAGGGTCAGAAAAATGTCTTTATTTTATAACTTATCTTTAGGTGGTCAGGCTCTGTTATCAAACAAAAGAGCTATAGATTTAACAAACAAAAATATATCAAACGTTTTTACTGACGGTTATTCGAGAAAGATACCTATATTTACTGATGTTCCCACTGGTGGAGTAAATTTAGAAACTGTTAAAAGAGCTTATGATGAAATACTATTTCAAAAAGTAATAAATATAAATCAAGCTTTAGTAAGTGATGAAAATTACGAAGACCTTCTAACGCAAATAGAAGCTATATTTAATGATATACAGGGTTCTGGTTTTTCAACTGCTCTAAATGACTTTTTTAATGCATTTCATCAAGTTTCTTTAAACCCAAACGATATGGCTGCTCGTTATGATGCTATAACAAAAGCTAAACAGTTAGTTGGTAGGATAAGAAATAGTTATGAAAATATAGAAAAAACACAGGATTATATAACATTCTCCTTAAAAGACCAGATAAATAAACTAAACTCTTTAGTTTCTCAGCTGGCTAATATAAATGAAAGTATAAAACTTTCACCAGAAGAGAAAAAACTTCAATACTTAGATGAAAGAGATAGAATAATAAAAGAGATAAGTTCTTATATAGATACAAAGGTAATTTTAAGAGAAGATGGAACAGCAGATTTGTTTACATCAAAAGGATTTTCTCTTGTTGTTTATAACAAAGCTCACCAGTTAAAAGTAATGCCACCTTCTAACATAGAAAATCAAAATGAAATTACAATACGGTGGGAAGGGGTAGATTTAACTGAAGAGTTTACCAATGGGAAAATAGGTGGTTTTATAAGAGGATACAAATTTATAAAAAATGTAAAAGCAGACCTTAATGATTTTGCTTCCTTACTTGCTTTAACAGTAAATAAGATACACAGACAGGGATATGATTTAAATGGTAATACTAACATAGACTTTTTTGCAATAGACCCTTCTTCTTCAAAAACAAATATAGATGCTTCTAATATATCTCTTGCATTTGAGAAACCAGAGAAGATAGCAGCAGCATTAGACCCAACATTAACAAACTCTGACAATAGAAACATAAAAAAATTAATACAACTAAAAGATAGTATAACAGGCGTTTTAACAGCTACAGAAGAAAGTATATTACTATCTGGTGGTGAAATAACTTTAGGAAGTATAAATTACAAAATTAACTCTCCATCAAACTACAACCTATTAAAAGACAGAAACATTGCTGAACTTTATAACACATCTTTCACAACGAAAATAGGCTTTGAATTAGAAACTGTTAAAAAAAGTAAAGAACACAACAAATTTCTCTTTGAAGCTGCTGACCAGCAGTATAAAGAAAAAAGTTCTGTTAATATGGATGAAGAATTAATAAATCTTACAAAATTACAACGAGCTTATCAGGCAGCTGCAAGAATAATAAACATAACAGATGAACTTATTGAAACAGTACTTAACCTTGGTACATAAATCTTCTTTTTATATATAAAGCAAATAAAAACCCAATAAATACCATAAAAGGTATATCTTTTTTGGAACTTAGTTGACAGCCTATAATATCATCTGGGTCTTCTCCTCTATCTTCTACCTCTTTTGGTAATTCATAATCTGGATAATCTGGACAGAAATTATCGTAATCTATGAAGTCTCCTGTAGGAGATGGCAAACCTACTCCTTCTAACTCTGCTTTTTCCTCATGATACTCATTTTCAAGTAAATCTTTAACAAAGTCTTCTAAATTATCATTTCCATAGTATCTGACAACAAGTTTTGCCTTTCTATTACCTTCATCCTTTGGTCTAAAAACAACCTCTATAGTACATGTATCACCAACAGCAAGTATTTTATCTTTACAGTTATCTTCTTTTATATAAAAGTGCTTTTTGTCATCACCACTAATATAAGATTTTCTTATATAAACAGGTAATCCTCCATCATTTGTAATAACAAATGGAAAGGCTGGACTATCACAATCTTCTATAATTGTCCCAAAATGCCATCTGTCTGGAAAGATTTTTATACTAGTACCTGCTTCAACATCTATATTATCTACTATGTCCCCTAAATCTTCCTGTTTTGATATTTCTAAAGCAAAAGATGTATAAGTGATTAAAATAATTAAAAAATAAAATAGATATTTTTTC
>JALSSG010000146.1 GCA_026984355.1 Hydrogenothermaceae bacterium | reverse complement strand
TTTTTGGAAGTTTTTGCTGGGCTTATAGGTTAGCCTATGGAGAAAAAGAGTTAACAAAATTTTTAGAAGAATTTAGAGAAAGTCCAAAATTCTTGATTTCTTCTCCCTTTCCTATTGGGAAATACTGTGAAAAAAATGATGAAAACGAAGACGAAAATATATGTAAAGAAAACATAAAAGAAACTTTCTTGTTTCCAAAACCAATACTGCCATTGAAAACAGAATGTAAAATACCAGATGTTCCTAAAGATGGAAAGGAATACTTAGAAAAATATATATGCAAAAAAAGGGAAAGGAAAAGTTACAAAAAAGCACAGTTTATAACAGAGGATGTTTTAAAGGATTTTATTAATGGCAAGATTAACGAAGAGGCAACATTTATTGAAGAAGAAAAATACAAAGTTTCTAACAAAATAATTTATAAATCATCTAAAGAGTTAAAATTTGTGTTTGATACAAAATCAACACTTTTGACAAAAAATGTAATAAACCGCATAACATTAACTTCAGAAAATCTTTATACAGAAGAAGGGACTTTTTATGACACCCAGTTTTTCTTGGTTAAGTTTTACGATAATAGTTTTGTAAAAACATTTGAAACTTTATTAAAAATTATAGAAAACCTCGGTATTGGAAAAAATAAAAATATAGGTTGGGGAAAAGTTAAAATAAAAGAATTAAATGCTCTTAGTTGGCTTGACAAATACATAGATAATTCAGGAAATTTTATAACTTTATCTCCAGTGATTCCAACAAAAAATATAAGTATTTATGATAGTTTTTATGAATTTGAAACTTATAAAGCACCAGTTGAAAACACATTTCATAGTTTTTTATTAAAACAAAAAGTAATTTATTTAAAAGAAGGTTCAGTAATAAAATCAGCAAACAACAATTATAAAGGGCAATTAAAACAAGTAGTAAAGGAACCTGAAGTTTTTCAATACGGCTATGAATTTCCATTAAAGGTGAAGTCATGAAAGAAATATACAAAAAAGAAAAATTCAATTTAGAAACACTATCTCCAGTTCATATAGGAACTGGAAATAAATACACAAACTGGGATTATTACATAAAAAACGGAAGAATACACATAGTTTCTTTAGACAAATTTATAGAACAGTTAACCGAGAAACAACAGGAAATATTAGCAGATTATATAGAAAATAATAGTAGAAGTAGTATACAGGATTTTGTTGATTATAACACTTTAGATTTTAATCTTTTAGAAAATTCAAAAATGTATGATATCAATTTAGTTGATACATCAAGATTTATACACGGGATTCATGAAGAAATAAAACACCCAAAAGGATTATACATACCAGCTTCAACTATTAAAGGAGCTATAAGAACAGCAGTTTTATACTGTTTACTAAAGGAAAATAAAGAAAATTACAAGTTTTCAATAGAGAATAAACAAATAGTATTAAGGAACAAAGAAGGAAAAGAATTAGCAAAAGGATTAAACGAAAAAGATAAAAATAGCATTCAAAACTTTTTAGAAAGAGAATTTTTCGGAGAAAATCAAAGTAATGACATTTTTAAATATTTAAAGATTTCTGATAGTTATGTAAACAAAAATTTTAATAATTTAGAGTGCAGAAAAATATATATCGCAAATACTACAACATTTGAAACAGTCCTACCAAACGGCAAAAAAATAAGAAAACATCCTGAATACTATGAAATAATTACTGAAGAAACAGAATTTGATGGTATAGAAATTTCTGTAATTTATGAAGAACAACTGAAAAGATTTGTAAAACCTAAATACCATAAAACATTAGAAAAAATAAAAAATTGGAAAAAGTGTTTATACGAATTCTCAAAAGATTTAATAGAAGCAGAAATAAAATTTTGGGAAAATGAAGATGTAGAAAATATGATAAAACAAGCTTACGGTAAAAGCCCTCATAATTATTTAATAAGATTATTTAGCAAAACTGAAGTTTTAAGTCATTTAAAAGGAATAGAAAAACAAAACACACCAGAAGAACCAGTAATTAGAATAGGTAAACTTTCAGGATATTTAACTCACAGCATTGGTTTATTATTAGCAAAAGATGAATACAATGTTTATGAATTTGCAAAGGTTTTTGATAGAAAAGCAAAAAATGACTTATATCCTCTTACAAGAAGATTAACCTTAGATAATCAAACTTTAGGTTGGTGTAAATTAAAGATTAGCAAAAAGGAAAACATATCAACGAAAAAGACTTCAGAGAAACATAAAGAAAAAATAGAAAAAATTAATGAAGATGTATTAAGAAAACTTGCTGGAAAGTTGGGAGGAACATATAGAGGATAACCCTGTCAGAAAAGCCCTCTTTAATGCGTTTATGGAAAGAAAAAGGAGGGTTTATTTATGGAACAAACGCAGATATTAACAGGTATTTTAGTAATTTTAGTTGTTATTCTTGTATTTTTATTAATCAAACTAAAAAACCAGCAAAGGTTATTTGAGTTTTTACTAAGAGAAAAAGAAAATATCCAGAAAGAAAAAGAACAAAAAGAAAAACAGCTAAATGAAATTCTTCAGAACATGAATCAGGTAATAACAAACAAAATAGAAGAATACAAAGCA
>JALSSG010000145.1 GCA_026984355.1 Hydrogenothermaceae bacterium | reverse complement strand
TCAAACTGGTCTACTCTAAATTCCAATAAATCAACTTTTCCTTTTAGTGCTGAAAGCTGAATATTTTCAAATGATTTATCACTTACAGGTAAAGCTATAAGGGGTTTTTTATCAAATTTTAATTCCATAAATCTACCTCATAAACTTAGCTTATGTTAAAAATATTTTAACGAAAGAATTAGTTTCTTATATACACTTTTTCTAAATAAACAGCCACTATTAGCAAAACTAATAAAATCAACCACAAAAATATAGATTTTTTTCTATATTCCTTAGCTTTTTTTGCTTCCCACCATTTTAAAGGTCTTACGCCCTGAAAGGTAAAAGTCAAAACTCCAGCCAGATTAAGACTTGCAAAGTTTGCAAGAAATAAAAGCATACTTCCAATTGAATATAAAGGATAACCATTTCCAAGTAAAAGTCCTGAAGCAACAATTGGAGGCAAAAGGGATATAGCCACCATTACTCCAACTAAGCTTACAGCCTCACCTGTTGTTATTGCAAGGACTCCAGCAGTACCGGAAGCTATAGCAATTACAATATCACTAAAATTAACAAAAATTCTTTTTCTTATTTCTTCTGATGCCGGGTCTACTTCAAATAAAATACCTAAAATAACAGCCAAAACAAAAGCTATAAAACCACCAACAAAAACTGTTAAAAAAGCTTTTCTCTCTAATTGAATATCTCCTAAAACTGTTGCAAGAGCTATAGCTATGTTTGGACCTAGAAGTGGAGCTATTACCATTGCACCAATAATAACTACAACATTGTTGTTTATAAATCCAAATGCAGCAATTATTGTGGAAAGTATAACCATACTTATATAGATATAGTTTAACTTCGCAGAAGAGGATACATTTGAATAAAGCTCTTCTCTACTGACTCTTAAACGTCCAATCTTTGTTTTTTTATTTTTAGTTTCTTCTTGTTTTTCTTCTATTAAAGGAACTGTAGCTACAACATCTACAACAACTATTCTAAATCTTTCATCTTTTGAAAACTTTTTTGATAGTTTATCAATGATTTTTTCTGAAACTTCTGTTTTTACAAGGATTTTATATATTGTTTTATCTTCGTATAGCTCCTCTCTCCAAAAATCAATTACACCTTCTACTTTGAATAATTTTTCTATTTCTTCTTTTTTTTGTTTTGGTATAACAGCTTCTATAAGTCTAAGTGGCATATTTAATCCTTAGATTTTTCTTTTTCTACTTTAACAGTTAGCCCTTCTACAGAAACTACCTTTACTTTTTCTCCTTTTTTTATAGGTTCTTCTGAGTATGCATTCCATAGTTCTCCTTCTATAAAAACTTTTCCTCCATCTTTATTTACATCTGTTTCTGCGATACCTATTTTTCCAATCATGCCTTCCTTACCAGTCAACTTCTTCTTCTTTTGGGCTTTGAACCCAAAATAAGCAACAGTAAGGAAAAATAGAGCACTTAAAGCTACAACAGGTAAAATCACCTGTAAAGATATATCTCCATAAGGAGAATCTGGACTAATAAGAATAATTGAACCTATAAGCATAGATATAATTCCACTAAGAGCAAGGGCACCGAATGTAGGTGTTATGACTTCAAGGGCAAAAAATAAAACTCCAAGTGCTATTAAAAGAACACCAAGCCAGTTTACAGATATAGCATTAAGAGCATATAAAGCAAGTAATAATGATATAGCTCCAATGGTTCCCGGAATTACCGCCCCAGGATTGTAAAGTTCAAAAAATATTCCGTAAAATCCTATCATCAGTAAAAGATAAGCAAGAGTTGGATTTGCGATTATAGATAAAAATCTTTCTCTAAAACCAGGATTTACATATTCTATATTTTGATTTTTTGTATTTATTTTTATTTCATAGTTTCCCTTTTTGATTTTTTTTCCATCTATTTTTTTTAGCAGGTCATATATATCGTTTGCTATAACATCTATTACTTTCTTTTTTAGTGCTTCTTGTGCAGGTAGATTTATACTTTCTGTAATCATTTTAACTATCAGTTTTTCATTTCTTCCTTTTTGCTTTGCTATTGCCTTTACATATGCAACCATATCATTGATAATTTTTTTCTTCATTGTTTCATCTAAATCTCTACCTCCCATTTGAACAGGACTTGCTGAACCTATGTTTGTAGATGGTGCCATTGCTGCTATATCTGCAGATATGGTTATAATTGCTCCTGCTGATGCGGCTCTTGCTCCTGGTGGATATACAAATACAACAAATGGAATAGGAGTTTTCATCATAGCTTTTATAATATCTCTCATAGCAGTATCAAGACCGCCAGGTGTGTCTAACTCAAGAATTATTAAAGATGCATTTTCATTTTCTGCTTTTTGGATAACTCTTTTTATATAATCAGCCATTACAGGAGTAACTGCGTCATTCCACTTTGCAACTATAACCTTAGCTAAAGATAGCTGAAAGATAGTCAAAGCTAAAATTATAGATACAAAAAATCTATTTAATAAAATAACTTTTTCCTCCCTTTTTCTTCATTTATTTAAAATTATCTACTGTTTATCGCTGATTTCAAGTTAAACATCTATTAATATTTTCTTTCACCAAATATTGCTGTTCCTATTCTGACTATAGTAGCTCCTTCTTCAATTGCAACATCAAAATCGTGGGACATTCCCATAGATAAATGAGGAAGACTTATATTAAACTCTCTTTCAAGCTCTTCTTTTAACTGCCTAAGTTTTATAAAATATGGACGAACTTTCTCTTTATCTTCAAAGTAAGGAGGTATACACATTAAACCTAAAATTTTTAAATTCTTTTTTTCTAATGAATATTCAAATAGCCTTTTTAAATCTTTTGGTGATACTCCATATTTCGAGCTTTCCTCACCAATATTAACCTCTATTAAAACATTCTGAATTTTGTCTTCTTTTTCTGCTCTTTTGTTTATTTCATCTGCAAGAGAAACTCTATCTAATGAATGAATAAGCTCAAAAAATCTAACAGCATACTTTGCTTTATTTGTTTGAAGTCCGCCTATAAGATGCCAGTGTGCATGAGGCATTTTGCTTTGTAAGATTTCTATCTTTTTAATTCCCTCCTGTACTTTATTTTCACCAAAATATCTTATTCCTGATTTATAAGCTTCTAATAATTTTTCTGGTGGCTGTGTTTTAGAAGCTGCAAGAACTATAATATCCTCAAACCTTCTTCCTGATTTTTTTGCAGATTCTTTTACAATTTCAAAAACGTTAATAACATTTTCTTTTATATTCATAAAACCACCTCAATTTTTAGGTAATTTCTAATATTATGCTATTATAATTTTTCAAATTACTTAAATTTTCTTTGGAGGCTGTAAATTGAAAAAAAGAGTCGTACTGGCTTACTCAGGTGGTTTAGATACTTCTGTTATTGTTAGATGGCTTACAGATAAAGGATTTGAGGTTATTACTTATACAGCAGATGTAGGACAGGGAGAGGAATTAAATGAAATAGAACAAAAAGCTAAACAAGCAGGAGCGGTAAAAGCAATTATTGAAGATGTAAAAGAGGAATTTGCAAGAGATTTCTGTATTCCTCTACTCCAATCAGGAGCATTATATGAAGGAAAGTATACATTACTTTCAGCTTTATCAAGACCTTTAATATCAAAAAAATTAGTTGAAATTGCTCACAAATATGATGCTCACTATGTTGCTCATGGTTCTACAGGAAAAGGAAATGACCAGGTTAGATTTGAAGTTTCTGTATGGGCTTTAGACCCGGATATCGAAGTATTAGCACCTGTCAGAGATTGGGAATTCAAATCAAGAGATGAAGAAATAGAATATGCAAAAAAACATGGAATACCTGTAAAAGCTACGAAAGAAAAACCATATTCTTATGATAGAAATCTATGGGGAGTGGCTATAGAAGCAGGACCGTTAGAAGACCCATGGACAGAACCACCAGAAGATGCCTTTGAAATAACAGTATCACCACAAAAAGCTCCAGATAAGCCTGAATATATAGAGATTGAGTTTAAAGAAGGAATACCTGTTGGTATAAATGGAAAAAAGTATGAGTATTTATGGAAATTGATATGGGATTTGAATGAAATAGGAGGAAAACATGGTGTTGGTAGAATAGATATGGTAGAAAACAGGCTTGTAGGTATAAAATCAAGAGAAGTGTATGAATCACCAGCAGGATTAATCCTAAATAAAGCTTACGATGATTTAGAAAGCTTAGTACTGGATAGATTTACATATCATTATAAACTTACCCATATATCTCAACCATATGCAAATCTTGTGTATGAAGGATTGTGGTTTTCAAAATTAAGAGAAGGATTAGACGCTTTCAACAAAGAACTGGCTAAACTTGTAAATGGAACTGTTAGAATAAAACTCTACAAAGGCAGTTTCCAGATTGTAGGTAGAAAATCTCCAAACTCTCTTTATATAGAAACTCTTGCTACATATAGTCCAAAAGATGAATTTGACCAGAAAGCAGGAGGAGCATTTACAAAAATATGGGGACTTCCTCTTAAAGTTTTTGCAAGGGTAAATAGAAAAAAAGATAATCTTTAAGAAATTTTATTATATAATGTAATATTGTCAAAAATTTAGGAGGAAAAAAATGGCTGTATGTCAAATATGTGGTAAAAAAACAGCTTTTGGAAACAGAGTAGCTCACTCTGCTACTACAACTAAAAGAAAATGGAAACCTAATCTACAGAAAGTAAGAGCCGTTCTTCCTGATGGTTCTGTTAAGAGAATTTATGTGTGTGCCAAATGTATAAAAGCAGGTAAAGTTATAAAAGCTGCAAAATAACTTATAGAGGGCTTTTCCCTCTTTTTATTATGAGGATTTTAACAAAAGATGAAATCTTTTCAACTTTAAAACGATTAATATCATCAGCAGAAAAAGAGATTCTTATTACTTCTCCTTGGATAAAAAGTGAAATTTTAAGACAGATACTTCCACAAAATAAAAATCTAAAAATCAACGTTATAATAAGAGCCTCTAAATTAGAAGACTTACTCATTACTGACCCAGATGTATTTGATATTTTAGATAAGTATCCTAAAGCAAATATATATTTAAATCCTGACTTACATGCAAAAATAGTGATAATAGATGAAAATAAAGCCATTGTAGGTTCAGCAAATCTTACAAAAGCAGGTCTATTAGAAGATGGAAATATAGAAACATCTGTGCTTATAGAAAATAAAAAAGAAATAAAAAAACTAAAACATTACTTTAAAGAGATAAAAGAAAAGTCGTTAGATATAAAAAATAAAATTTTTGGATTTATTATAAACAGTACAAATTCAAGAGAAGCAGAAGCTGTTTTACTAAAAAAAATTCCAGAACAAACATATATAAAAATACCTATAGATGAAAACGCATTTTATTTAGGAAGGATATCTTCTATTAAAAACCTGAATTTAGGTATTTTTTCTTCATATGAAAATACTGTTTTTAAAAATTTATTAACTAAAGTAGACCAGATAAATCAGATATTTCAATCCAAAAACAGTTTATGGGAAAGTTCTGCTTTTTTATCTTATCTTTTTGAAAATAGAGAAAATATTTATATAGCTAGCATAGAAATACTTGCAGAATTTAACCCAAAAAAAGTAAAAGAAAAAGAAAGTATATTAAAAACTCCCTTAGAACCTCCAAAGTCTGGGACTGTAATAACAGGTTTTGAGGAAGATATAAAAAATATACTAAAGATAAATCATGCAGGATATGAAATGAGTATGCCTGTTGAATTTGGAAATTTATTTAATACTAACATACCTGTATTCTTAGATTTAGAAAAGATAACAACAATGCACATGGCTGTTTTAGGAACAACAGGTTCTGGAAAAACAACTTTGATAAGAAGAATATTAGAGCACCTAAACTTCAAAAATATAAAAACATATATCTTTGACATATATGGAGAATATTTTGCTAATTTACAAATGAATAAAGAAATAATTGACCATGTTGTGTTTGATGACGTACTTTTTCCTATAACTGTAGAAGATTTAAAAGAACTTTTAAAAGAAGAAGGTATAAATATACAGGAAAAAAGCAGTGAAGAAAAAAGGGTTTTAGCTTTGTTTAGAAGCTATTTAAAGCCAGATATAAATATACTTGCATTTAAAGAAAAAAATCTTGAAGATATTATCTTAGAAGCTATTGATTTAACTGATGTATCAGGAATTTTAAAAAAAGAACTTATAGAATTTTTAGAAATTCTAAAAAGAGATTTTGGAGAAGATAGTTTAAATAATCAATCCAAAACAATTAAAAAAATACATAACTCTTTATCTTCTTCCCACAAAAATATAGTTATATTTAACCTTAGCAAAATAACAGATTTAAAATCTAGGATAAATCTTTCAGGAATAATAATGAAAGAAATATTTAAAACTGCACGGGAAACAGATTTAGCACAAATGGTAATTCTTGAAGAAGCTCAAAATTTTGCACCTGAAAAAGGATATGGTGAAATACCTTCTGGTGTAGAAAACATCTCTTATCTTATGGCAAGGAAAATCGCAACAGAAGGAAGGAAATTCAATTTAGGCTTAATAGCCATAACCCAAAGACCAGCAAGTATAAGTAAATTTATTCTCTCACAGCTAAACACACAGGCTATCTTTAAACTTATAAACAAAAATGATTTAGAAGCTGTATCTGTATTTTTTGAATTTTCAAAGCAAGATGTTTACAACCTTTTACCATTTTTAAAGCCAGGGACTGTATTTATAACCGGATTAGCAGTTCCATTTGGTATACTTGCAGAAATAAAATTAGGGTAAATATTGAATTGAACACATTTTGCTGGAGGGATTTAAAAACTAGATAAAATGGAGAAAGAACACATAAAGGATTTTATAATAGAACTTTTAAAGGCAGGATTTTTATTTGGCATTTTTTTGATTTTAGTAGGAATTTTAATATTTCTTATAGTAAATCTTAGAAACTTACCAGATATCCGTCAACTGGAAAACTGGAAACCAAGTGAAGTAACAAGAGTTTATGCTCAGGATGGAACTTTACTTACAGAGTTTTTTATACAAAAAAGAGTATATGTAAATATTGATAAAATACCTGACCATGTAAAAAATGCTTTTATAGCTATAGAAGATAGAACATTTTATAAAAATATAGGGATAGACCCTATTGGAATCGCAAGAGCATTTTTTCAAAACTTAATCTCTGGAAAAATTGTAGCCGGTGGAAGCACTATATCACAACAACTAATAAAAAATCTATTTTTAACTCCTGAAAAAAGCTTTTCAAGAAAAGTAAAAGAGATGATACTGGCAATTAAGTTAAACAGACTCTATCCAAAAGATAAGATACTGGAGATGTATCTAAATTACATATACCTTGGACATGGTAGTTATGGAGTAGAAGCAGCATCACAGGTTTATTTTGGAAAGCACGTGTGGGAGCTAAATTTGTGTGAAGCAGCGACATTGGCAGGTCTTCCTAAAGCTCCAAGTAGATACGACCCATATATCAATATGAGTGGGGCTATAGAAAGAAGAAATGCTGTTATAAAAGCGATGTTTGAAGAAGGATACATAACAAAACAGCAAGCACAAGAGTGCATAAACAGTCCTATTAATCTGTCAGAGGAAAATGGAAACGGCGTTTATAAAGATTATTTCACAGATATGGTTAGACAGTGGGCTGTGGATAAATTTGGATGGGATGTTGTTTATAAAGGTGGTTATGAAATCTACACAACTATTGATAAAAATATGCAAAAAAATGCGATAGCTATTCTTCAAAACAGATTAAGAAATCTACAGGAATACGTAGGATTTCCTGACATGTCTCAGGAGGAGATAGAAAAATTAAAAGAAAAATATCAAAACCAGAAAATAGGAAAATTTCTAAAATATGGTCGCATATATATAGGTATCATAAAAAAAATAGGAAAACATAACCTACTAATACAGGTAAAAGAACATGAAGGAGTCGCAAAATTTAAAGGTTCTTTAAAAAAAGCTAAAAAACTGTTAAAAGAGTACGGCGAACTACCTGTGTACGTAAAATTCCTTGGAGGTGGTAATTTTGAGATATTACCATACTTAGAAGGTGCTATTATAACCCTTGATTCAAAAACTGGAGCAGTTAGAACTCTTGTAGGTGGATACAGCTTTAACAAAAGTCAGTTCAATAGAGCCATTCAGGGAAAAAGACAACCAGGTTCTGCGTTTAAACCTATCGTTTACTTAGCTGCACTATTAGATGGATATACTCAGGTATCTATTTTAAAAGATAAACCTTTAGCTTTCTGGGATGAGGACTTAAATCAAGAATGGATACCTACAAACTACTATGACAAATATTTTGGAGATGTAACATTAAGATACGCTTTAATTCATAGCTTAAACGCAGCTACTGTGTATCTAATGTCAAAGTTAGGCTTTGATAAAGTTATTCCTTTAGCTAAAAAATTAGGAATACAATCACCTATACCAAGAGTGTATCCGATAGCTTTAGGTTCTGTAGACCTATCCCCTTTAGAGCTTGCACAGGTCTATTCTGTATTCTCAAATTCTGGTATTAAATGTGAACCATACTTTATAGAACAAGTAATAGACCCACAAGGAAAACTAGTATATAAGCATGAAACTAAATGTGAAAGGGTAATACCTGAAGATGTAAATGCAGTTTTAGTTGATATACTAAGAGGAGTAATAACTGAAGGAACAGGAAAAAAGGCAAAATCTTTAAATCTACCTGTAGCTGGAAAAACAGGAACGACTGATAATTTTACTGATGCGTGGTTTGTAGGATTTTCTCCAGATATTACAACAGCAGTATGGGTTGGATACGACAGGAAGAAAAAAATAGGAAAACATATAACAGGAGCAAGAGGAGCTTTACCTATATGGATTGATTATATGGCTACTTACTACTCAGATAAGGAACCTTCAGAATTTGTTTTACCAGACAATGTAGCATATGTTCCAATAGACCCAATTACACATCTTATTTCTGTAGATGACTGTGAGAGAAAAGACCTGTTGTTTATCAAAGGTACAGAACCAGATTTAAACTGTAAAGGAGAACTTGCTATAACAATTCCAAAATTAGAAAATGAGAACCTACTTGAAGACGAGTTTCTAATGGACTATGAAGAAGAGAATATAACTGATAATAAAGAAATGGAAAAACAACAGGATTTACAGGATAATAGTAATATTAATCAAGAAAACTTTATGTTTGATTTAAGGTGAAAAATGAAATATCAATATCCAGACAAAAAAGGATATTTTGGAGAATATGGAGGGAAATTTCTTCCTGAAACTCTAATTCCAGCTTTAGAAGAACTTGAACAGGCCTATGAAAGAATAAAAAATGATGGTGACTTCCAAAGAGAGTTCGTTTATTACCTTAGAGAGTATGCTGGAAGACCTACAGTACTTTATTTCGCAAAAAGGTTAACAGAAGTAGTTGGCGGAGCAAAAATCTATCTAAAAAGAGAAGATTTACTTCATACTGGAGCACATAAAATAAACAATACTCTTGGACAGGTATTACTTACTAAAAAACTTGGTAAAAAAAGAATTATCGCGGAAACAGGAGCAGGTCAACATGGTGTTTCTACAGCCACTGCCGCCTCACTTTTTGGCCTTGAATGCGTAATATACATGGGAGAGGAAGATGCAGAAAGACAGGCTCTTAATGTGTTTAGAATGAAACTTTTAGGAGCACAAGTAAGAATAGTAAAGGCTGGTAGCAGAACACTAAAAGATGCTGTAAATGAAGCTCTTAGAGACTGGGTAACAAATGTAAGAACAACTCATTATGTTATAGGGTCTGCCTTAGGACCACATCCTTTTCCAGTTATTGTAAGGGATTTTCAATCTGTAATAGGTAAAGAAACGAAAGAAGAGATACTTGAAATAGAAGGCAGACTACCAGATATAGTTGTTGCATGTGTTGGCGGAGGAAGTAATGCTATAGGTATGTTCTATCCATTTATAGAAGATGAAAATGTACAGTTAATAGGTGTTGAAGCAGGAGGATATGGACTTGAAACAGGACAACACGCAGCAAGTATAAATGGAGGTTCTGTTGGTGTTCTTCACGGTATGAAATCCTACTTTTTGCAAGATGAATGGGGACAGATAGAACCTACTCACTCTATATCAGCAGGTCTTGATTATCCCGGGGTTGGACCAGAACATGCATTTTTAAAAGAAACAGGCAGAGCTAAATATATAACTGCTACAGACGAAGAAGCTTTGGAAGGTTTTTTATTACTTTCAAGAACAGAAGGAATTATACCTGCTCTTGAAAGCTCTCATGCTGTAATAAAAGCAGTACAAATGGCAAAAAACTTAGACAAAGATGCAATAATCGTTGTAAATTTATCAGGAAGGGGAGATAAAGATGTCCAGCAAGTTAAAAAAATCCTTGATACAGACGAAGATTTAGCAAAAAGGTTAGAAGAAAAATTAAAAATAGAATACAACCTTTAAAATCTGTAAAAATCTGAAACCAAAAATAAAATTTTTAAATTTTTTTATGAAAATTTTAAATATCTATTAAAATAATCTGTATAACCAAAAATTAAACAATATAAAACTTAAATCAAGCAAAAAAACTATCTTTATTATTAAATAAAAAATCTACTGACACATATAATTTTCTTTTAAATCAACCTCATATTTTGAACATATCATTATAATTTTCCTAATAATCATATTTCCATATAAAAATATCAAAAGAAAATTATTCTAATTACTGCATAATCTAAAGAAAGACAAAACAAGTTCGAAAGATAAATGAAACTAAAATCTCAGGGGAACTAAATGAAACGCAAAATAATTGCATCATTAATGTTATCTGTATTTATATGGCATATATCATATGGATTTTCTATAGGAAATTTTTTTAATCCTATTCACTGGGTATCTAAAGCATTTAAAACAGCAAGTATAATTGCAGAAGAAATGTGGAAGTTTAAACCTTCAGATATTGGGAAGGTTTTAAATCCTTTTGAGCTAGGAAAAGATTCTACAACCAGAGCTATTGTTCTTGGTATGAAACTCAGAAGAACAATGATGGAAGAAGATTTTGGACTTATGGATACTATGACTTTATATGGATTTAAAATGTACGAAACTGGAGCTAATCTTATGCCTGGAGATTATGAAGATAAGATTACAGCTGAGATGATAAAAGTGATACTCAGTAATGATGAAATAACAAAGGAATTTATAAAAGAAGCTTTAAAGTATGATGGTTTATCTAAGTTGATGCTTAGAGTAGCTGAAAGAAATCCAGAAATACTTGATAAATTAGTTCAAATGATGTCTGTAGATGATAGCGTATCTTATATGCTCATAAAATTGGCTCTTCAAAATAGACAAATCGGAAAACTTCTTTTTAGGAAAATGAATAATACTTCGTTCAGAGTGCTTATAAACTCAATGTACAGGTCTAAAGATGTTACAAAAGTTGCAACAGAACTTTTTAAAAAAATGTCTGATTATGTTTTTTCTGAAAATTCAAACTTTAAAAACTATTTTTTCTTACCAGAAAACAGTATATATGTTGAGAAAATGATGTACTCAGTTTTCAGGCAGAAAAAAGCTATAGACAACTTTGAGACTTTCTTCTCAAAAATCCCACAAGAATGGCAATTTAAAATGACAAACTACATAACAAATGGGATTAATCCTGATGGTGCAGTATATCCAGATGAACCGTACTATTTTATGCATGCTGTTATAAAAGGAATCATCAAAGGAAAAACTTTAAAACATTTAATCTCAAAAGACAAATCCAAATACGAAAGCCTATCACCTGTAATGGATAAATTTATGTTAACTCTCATTACAGGAGCCAAGTTATACAATGAAGAAGAACACAAAAAATTATTAAATCAATTAGCTAAAATGGGAATTACTTCAGATGAAGATAAAGAAGAAGTAAAACCAGACCCTAATATTCCACCACCACGAATAGAAAGTACCAGCAAAGACGAAGAAGATTATTTTAGAATAGATGAAGATAAGATTTATATTGACTTAGATATTAAATACAAAAGGAAATT
>JALSSG010000144.1 GCA_026984355.1 Hydrogenothermaceae bacterium | reverse complement strand
CTTCTTGGTGGCTGTGCATGGGGAGCGTCAAGTAAAATGTTACTTTTGTTGTCTAAAAACTTAATAAAGTTTTTTTCTCTAAACATTTTTATACCTCCTGTAATCTTTATAATCTCCAGACCTTATTAAATTTCCCTTTTTATAAGGGTAAAAATAAATCCATGCTTTTATGGTTTTGTCTTCTTCAGTTATTACATCAATAATTTCTCTTTTGTAAAATTCAGGATGACCTTCTAACTGGTCTAACCTCTGCAGTGTTTCATCATCAATTTCATAAATCTCACCTTTTATCTGTGTTAAAGGCTCTTTTACCACATATGGAATACCATCAGCATACAGGCTGTATTTTTCTTTTGTTTTACCATAGCCTACAAATTTGCTATTTTCTAAAAGTCTATGGTTTCCAAAACCTTTTCGTAAGGTTCCATAAACAAAAACATATTTAGTTTCCATTTTTAGCCTCTATTTGATTTATTTTTTCTTTTACTGCTTTTATGAATTTTTGGAGGTCAGAAGGTAGATGTTCTATTTTGTAGATGGATACTAAAGTATCAAACATATCTAAAAAATCTACAATATAGAAAACAAACTCTTTTACTCTTAAATCAAACTCATTATGATTGGTTAACAAGGCTATTTGCATTTTACTATCATATTTAAGAGCAAAGTCTTTACCGGAAACTGGTATTAAGTTTTTGTATATACAAATGATGGCCTTTCGTAATTTTTCCTCTAAAATCTTCTTTATTTCTAAGTTTTTAATGTTTCCGTTTTCATCATAATGAACGTGATAACATTTTAGATATCCACTGGTGTTTTGTTTAAAGTAATATTCATCTTTAAATTCTTCTTCATTGTATATATATTTAAAATTAGGTTTTATATACCTATCTATAAGATTTAAATTTTTTAATTCTTCTTCTATCCTACAAATATTTACCGCTATCCAGCTTATATTTTTTAGTGGATACATATCAGCTAAAGTTGTTATTCTTTCTTGTAGAGCATATATATCGTAATGTTCTTCATATATATCTTTATATTTAAACGTTATTACAGGTTGAAAAAGGTCTCCTGATTCACCAGGAACTATTTCAACTTTATATCCTATTTCTGGGAAATTCATTTTTTCCTCCTTGGATTTAAGTTTGATAATAATATAAAGATTGACTGTGAAGTAATTTTTCACAAAAAGAATGAATTTAGTTAAAAATTTCTTCTGCAGAAAGAAGTCTGTCTTCTTCTATAGAAAATGGAATAGATGAAATTTTAATATTTTTATTACAGGCATTTATTGTGAAATTTATTTGTCTTTCAAATAGCTCATATTTAGGGTAAATCAGATAAATTTCAACCTCTTTTCCATACTCTTGTGAAAATCTAACTACATAAGCAAGCATTTGATACATATCAGATGAAGATATTCCATAGTTATTTTGTCTATTGTTTTGATTTATCTTTTTCCATTTTGTATCTAAAATTAAAATTTTATCTGGTAGCTCTAAAAATATATCTGGTTTTAACTCAAAGATATCTCCTATATGGTCTTTAGCGAGGTAAGTACCTCTTTTTTGGGTTTGTATAGATAGATTGTATTTTTCTTTTAAGATATATGCTACATAACTTTCAAAAAGTCTATTCATATCAAATAGCAGTGCATTTATTTCTTCTTCTCTTTGATTTTCATTTACTATAGTGTAAGAACTGTCAGAAAGAAAAACTCTTGCAAAATTTATAGCTTGATTATAGTAAGACATTGTTCTATCTAAGTGAATTCTCTGCAGTAAAGCTGGTATGTTGTATGAAATAGATATTTCATCTAATGCAAAAAGTAGATTTCTTATTTTTCTTCTTATTTGTGAATTGCTTGCCTTTCTTGATACAAAACTCAAAGCTGTTTTTATCAGTATATTTTCTGGTATATCTATAGAATACTCTTCGTATTCCACAAAAAACCTATCCTGCCTGAAAATGTTTTTTCGTAATTGTTTTGGTAATATTAGTCTTCCTTTTAATACCTTTTTGTTTTCTCTAACTCTTTTATATTTCTTTTTCAATCCTTTTTGAAATAATTTTTCTATTTCTAAAGCAAAAAATAAAATAAAAATGTCTAAAAATGTCGTCGTTTGGAAGTTTATATTTGAATTTCTTATTATTCGCGGGTCTATTCCTATGTGAACTGATAGAAGTTTTGTTAATGTTTTTCTACCTTCAGTTATAGTGTCTGTACTGTATATTTTAGGTAGTATTTCTAAATAGTTATCTCCAAACTGAACTGTTCCAACAAACTGCTTTAGCTTTATTTTGTTGTGAAAAATATCAAAAACTGCCCCTCTCCCCTCTTCTATGAAATGTTCATTTATTTTTTTGCAAGTTTCTTCAAGTTTTTTTAAAAGCTCTACATTCCCGTTAAAATCTCTTATAGTTATCTCTTCATGTTCAAATTTAGTCAGTATCATTTTCGTTTACAGCCTCAACTTGGGTGTTTTCTTCTGCTTGATGGTTTGTTTGATTATTACAATCTGCATATATTTGCTTGAATGCGTTCTCATCTAAGTTTAATTTTTTCAGGTCTTCGCTGATATCTTTATTTTCTAAATCTATGAATTTGTGATTT
>JALSSG010000143.1 GCA_026984355.1 Hydrogenothermaceae bacterium | reverse complement strand
TTCACCTAGTTTGTAAAGTCTTTTTCTTCTTTTAGAAATCCTAAGTATACAATTTTTTGCATACTCTTTATTTTGATAGTTATACATCCAGTTTTCTTTTATTATTTTTTGTATTATTTTTTGTTTTTCTTCTGAAATCGGGAATTTTTTCTTATTTAGGTATATATAAAAATCTTCCAAAAATAGGTCTAATCGTTCCTTGGTTATATTGTTAAAATTCTTTGCTAGAAAATGGTCATAAATGATATCTATTGCTATTGGAGAAAATCTCTGTAAATGTTTAGGAAATCTATTTTTACTGGTTTTAAAATGTATGTTTTTTTCACTAAAGCTATCTATCCTTCTGTGAAGGATTAAACCTCTTTTTATTTCTGAATCAATATCTATAGCAGAAGTTATATTACCTTTTATAAAATCCCCTAAAAAGTTTCCTATCATCTCATTTTTATAATCCTTTGACATATATATATGCATTAAAAAATTCACAATTTTTTACCTTTTATCATTTTTTTAATATTTTCTTCAGGTATTTTTTTCCACTGTTTTGGTTTTAGATTTTCTAGCTTTATATTTCCTATTTGGGTTCTTATTAACCTTTTTACAGGGTGGCCAAATGCTTTCATGTATCTTCTGATTATTCTTTTTTTACCTGAATGTATTGTTATTTCTAATAATGTAGAATTGTTTTTTTTCTTTAATATTTTTATTTCATCTGGTTTAAAAAAGCCATCTTCTAAAAATGTTCCTTTTTTCATTTTATTAAATGTTTCTAAGTTTATCTTCTTCTGGACTTCTACTATGTATTTTTTGGGAATCTTAAATTTTGGATGAATAATTTTATTTGCCACATCTCCATCGTTAGTTAAAATCAATAGTCCTTCACTATCATAATCTAATCTTCCAACAGGAAATACTTTATAATTAATTCCTATCTCTTTAAATAAATCAGATAGAGTCTTTCTCCCAAATTTGTCTTTTCCCAATTGTGTAAGATATTCTCTTGGTTTGTATAATTTTATATATATTTTATTTTTTATAGGTTTTACAAGTGTACCATTGACATAAACTTTATCTTTTTCTGGGTTTATTTTTAATCCGAGTTCTTTTACTGTTTTTTCATTAACTTTTACTTTACCTTCTTTTATCAGCTCATCAGCTTTCCTTCGTGAACATATTCCACATGTAGATAAATATTTATTTAGTCTTATTTGCATTTTTTTTGTTTTCGTTTCTTCTTGAATTTTTCTAATAATATTCTATAATATTAAATCTGCAAGGAGGGGTGGCCGAGCGGACGAAGGCGGGTGATTTGAAATCACTTGAGGGTTAACAGCCCTCCGGGGGTTCGAATCCCTCCCCCTCCGCCATAATTATATAATTTCCCAAAAAAATGGGACACCCTCACCCTTGCAAAGCCTTGTATATCAATAACTAAAAAAGTGTCCCAAACACCTTAAAAATTGCATTTTCACTTTTTCCCAAAAAATGGGACAGTTTGAAAATGACAAAAAATTTTTTCTGATTTATTTTGAGATTTTATATAGATTTTAAATCCTTAAAGATTTTAATTATGATTTTTATCTTCTCAAAAACAGTTTCAGAATTACTTTAATAATTTAGACAAGCTCTTACACTAGTTTTATATTTAAGTCTGCTAAGGTAAAAGATGAATTAGAGTAAATAAAAAAAGCTTTAGGTTTTATTCAATAGATATTTATGATATAAAAAGGAAATTAAAAACTGGAGATACTGGATTAGAAAATTTTATTGAGGAAATTTTAGAAAACATAAAAACAGCCCTCAAGAGAGGGCTGTAAGCTATTGACAGTTAGAATATTCTACTTTATAGACTTTTATGTTCTGCTGAGGAATTTCAAATGTTCTTGTATTGTTTATATTATCAACATTAATCAGTGTTGTTTGTGGTAGAGAAATATCACCTGTTCCTTTGTAAACTTTTATTCTAGTTTGAGAATTGTTTATATAAGTACAGTTATCGTATATAGGATTTGTTTCATAAGATGTATTTGTTAAAAATTGATGGTTTGTTTGCCCACCATATGTACCTGCATTTCCATCATAAGTCACTACAGAATTACTAGTCCCACTTACTATATGGAATATTACTGAACCATCTGTTTTTTGAAGGAATAAACTTTTAGATAAAGTTGCAGCATTGTATTCAATTGCTACAGCATACCAGTCATCACTGCTGTTTCCATTATCTATAGCTGTTATTGTAGAAACTTCCGTTATTATACCTGCTGGTATTCCTAAGTATTCATTAAGATTACCTTCTACATTTTCTGGTACCCAGCCACAAGAAGTTTTATTTGTTTTTGTTATTTCCCATGTTCCATCAGACTGATTATCATCATCTTCATCGTAAGTTCCATTTGCAGTATTACCGTTTACTGTTCCCTGATACTGAACACCTGCAGCAACACCAAATGTAACATTATTTCCAGAAACTGTTCCTGTTATATCACCGGCATATCCCTGTCCTTGAATATAAAGTTTGCCTGTTAGATTACTATTGTTTTGATTTAGCTCTACACATATTTGTCCGGTAGAACCATCATTTCCTTGATAACTTCCTTCCCATACACCTGTCATA
>JALSSG010000142.1 GCA_026984355.1 Hydrogenothermaceae bacterium | reverse complement strand
TAACGGTCTTACAAAAACAAATGTAAAAACATTATTACCAGAACCAGACCTTGCATATAAATGGGAAAGGAACAAAGATGGAACAGTATGGAGATTTTACATAAGAAAAGAGGCAAAATGGTTTGATGGAACTCCTGTAAAAGCAGATGATGTTGTGTTTACTTATAACAAAATTTATTACAATCCTGATATACCATCTTCAGCAAAGGATATTCTAACAATAGATGGTAAACCATTCATAGTTAGAAAGATAGATGAGAAAGTTGTAGAATTTAGAATACCTAAGCCTTTTGCTCCATTTCTTCAGGCTGTTGGACAACCAATTTTACCAAAACATATTTTAGAAAAATCAGTAAAAAATAAAACCTTCACATCAACATGGGGAATAAATACACCTCCAGAAAAACTTATAGGAACAGGACCTTATAAGCTTGTATCTTATACAATTGGACAGGAAGCTGTATACGAAAAAAACCCTTATTACTGGGAAAAAGACACAGAAGGAAAAAAACTTCCATACATACCGAAAATAAAAGCTCAGATTATAGGAGACCCAGATGTTAGACTTATAAAATTTGTATCCGGTGAAATAGATTATTATGGTGTTAGAGCATCTGACTTACCAGAGCTTGTTCCAAAAGCAAAAAAAGAAAACTTTACTATATATAACCTTGGAGCAACCCCATCAACTTTATTTGTAGTATTTAATCAAAACCCAAACGCACCTATACCAGAATATAAACTTAAATGGTTTAGAAACACAAAGTTTAGACAGGCCATCTCTTATGCCGTAGATAGAAAAGGTATAATAAACATAGCTTACAATGGCCTTGCTTATCCTATATATACTGCTATAACACCAGCCAATAAAAGACTATTTGACGAAAATTACTATCCTAAATACCCCTTTAATCTAAAAAAAGCTAAAAAATTACTTTTAGAAATAGGCTTTAAAGAAGGTAAAGACGGATTTTTATACGATAAAGAAGGACATAAACTAGAATTTACGCTTATAACAAACTCTGGAAATAAAGAAAGAGAAACTATAGGAAACATAATAAAAGATGACTTAAAAAAAATAGGTATTGAGGTAAACTTTCAGGCAATAGATTTTAATAACCTTGTATCCAGACTTATGTCCAATTATGATTTTGAAGCTGTTATTATAGGTCTTACTGGAAGTATAGACCCTTATTTTGGTCAGAATGTATGGCTTTCATCTGGACATCTTCATATGTGGTATCCAAACCAAAAAAAGCCATCAACAAAATGGGAAGCAAAAATAGATGAACTATTCAAAAAAGCTGCCGTTGAACTAAACCCTGAAAAAAGAGACCAACTGTACAAAGAAGCCTTTAAGATAATAGGAGAACAACAACCTATGATATTCATAGCAGCTCCAGAAGAACTTTTAGCAGTAAAAAATCACCTAAAAAATGTTTTTCCAACAGTATGGGGATGGTATAAAGATAATTGGGTTTTTATCGAACAATAATTTATATAAGAAAACTGTAAATTTGAATTTTGGTTAAAATTAGAATATATTAATATTAGAATATATTAAGGAGGATAAGAAAATGAGAGTTTTATACACATTACTATCAATTATCATTCTTGTAAGCATATCAATGGCTTCAACAGAAGGAGAAAAAATTTTTAAAGAAAAAGGATGTATAGCTTGTCATCATCCTGAAATAGATACAGTAGCTCCTGCTCTAAAAAAAATAGCAAATGTTTATAAACATGACAAAGAAGCTCTAAAAAAATTTCTAAAAGGAAAAGCTGAGCCAAAAGTAGACCCTGCAAGATTTTCACTTATGAAACCTCAATTAAATGATACAAAACATTTATCAGATAAAGAATTAGAAAAATTAGTTGAATTTATATTAAGTACTCAAAAATAATTCTATCCATTTTTTCTCATACACCTTTCTTCACTTGAAAATCAAAAATACTATTCTATCTTTTTTAGGCGATAAAATTCTTATGTGATATTATGTTTTTTGTAATAAAGTAATAAATACCATAGGAGAGGTATCAAAAGATGTTTGAATTATTAACTGAAAAATTCAGTAATGTTGTAGAAAAATTAAAAAGAGCAAAAAAATTAGATGAGAAAACTGTAGATGAAGCGCTAAAAGATATTAAAAAAGCTTTACTTGAAGCAGATGTTAATGTCGAAGTAGTTCAGAATTTTATAAAAGATTTAAAACAAAAACTTATAGGTCAGGAGCTTATAAAAGGTCTTACAGCTGGTGAGACCATAATCAAACTCATATATGATGAAGTATTAGAAACCCTTGGTGAACATGCACCTTTAGAAAAATCAGATAAAATCCCATCTGTAATAATGCTTGTAGGTCTTCAAGGAACAGGTAAGACTACAACAGCTGGTAAACTTGCTAAATATCTAAAATCAAAAGGGTACACTGTAGCTGTAGCATCTACAGACGTAAGAAGACCAGCTGCTATGAAACAGCTGTGTACACTGGCACAGTCTATAGATGTTAAGTGTTATGCAGATGAATATCAAAAAGATGCAGTTAAACTAGCTGAAAACTTTGTAAGAAAAGCAAAAGAAGAAGGAATATCCTATCTTATCCTGGACACAGCAGGAAGGCTCCAT
>JALSSG010000141.1 GCA_026984355.1 Hydrogenothermaceae bacterium | reverse complement strand
TGTATGTATATATTACTTTCACTTTAAAATTTCCTGGAGGAACTTTTTATGGGAGAAACTCTTGAAAAAGACCCTAAAGAGCTTGAAGCGAAGAAAAAAGCTTTAGAAACAGCCCTTACACAGATTGAGAAAAAGTACGGTAAAGGTTCCGTAATGACATTCTCGTCAGAGGCTGTAAAATCAGTAGAAACTATATCTACAGGTTCTTTAGCTCTTGATTTGGCAACAGGTGTTGGGGGAGTACCAAAAGGAAAAGTTATAGAGATATATGGTCCAGAGTCTTCAGGAAAAACAACACTAACTCTTCACATTATAGCAGAAGCCCAAAAAAATGGCGGTAAAGCTGTATTTATAGATGCTGAACATGCTTTTGACCCTAAATATGCAAAATCTATAGGTGTTAATTTAGATGACCTTATAATCTCTCAGCCTGATTATGGAGAGCAAGCTTTAGAGATTGCTGAAACTCTTATAAGAAGTGGTGCTGTAGATGTTGTAGTTATAGATTCTGTTGCTGCACTAGTACCAAAAGCAGAACTTGAGGGAGATTTTGATGATTCAAATATAGGTTTACATGCAAGACTTATGTCAAAAGCTATGAGACTATTAAAAGGTGCAGTAAATAAAAGTAATACAGCACTAATTTTGATAAATCAGGTCAGAGAAAAAGTTGGAGTGATGTTTGGCAATCCTGAAACTACAACAGGTGGTAGAGCTATTAAATTTTTTGCAGATATGAGAATGGAAGTTAGAAAATCAGATATAAAAGATTCTGGAGAAAGGGTAGGAAGTAGAGTAAAAGTTAAGATAGTTAAAAATAAACTTGCTCCACCATTTAAAGAAGCTGAATTCGATATTATATACGGAGAAGGTATATCAAAGGAGGGAGAGATACTTGACCTTGGAGAAAAATTTGGGATAATTAAGAAAAGTGGTGCATGGTACTCATATGGAGATATGAAACTTGGACAGGGAAGGGAAAAAGCAAAAGAGTTTTTAAAGCTAAATCCTGAGATTACCGAAGAAATAAAAGAAAAAATAATACAGGAAATAAAAAACAATGGAACTTGACGAAATTTTAACCTATGCAGTAGAAAAAGAAGCGTCAGATATACATCTAAAGGTGGGGAGGCCTCCTACCGTAAGAGTTCATAGGAGACTTCGCACCTTAGACCATTTCCCAAAGATTACAGAAGAAGATGTAGAAGATTTTATAGATAATATTGTAAAATCTGCAAAAAAAAGAGAGCAGTTAGAAAAAGAAGGACATTTAGATATTTCTTATTCCATTCATAAGATAGGTAGATTTAGGGTAAATATATTTAGACAGAGAACCACTTATGCATTTGCTTTTAGAGTAATTAAAACAGATATTAAATCTATTGATGAACTTGGCTTACCAAAGAAACTTTATGAAATAGCTCTTGAACCTCGTGGACTTGTTCTTGTTACAGGTCCTACAGGTTCTGGTAAATCTACCACTTTAGCTTCAATGATTGACTATAGAAATAAAAACAAAGATGATGTGATTATAACTATTGAAGACCCAATAGAATTTCTATTTTCTGATAGAAACTGTTATATAGTTCAAAGGGAAATAGGTATAGATGCAGAAGAATTCTCATCAGCACTAAAAGCTGCCTTAAGGGAAGACCCTGATGTTATCATGGTTGGTGAAATGAGGGATATTGAAACTATAGAAACAGCCTTAAGAGCTGCAGAAACAGGACATCTTGTATTTTCTACACTCCACACAAACGATGCTAAAGAAACGATAAACAGAATTATAGATATGTTTCCTTATGAATCTCAAAGACAGATTAGAATTTTACTTTCTACAACTTTAAAAGCCATAATCTCGCAAAGATTGATACCAAGAGCTGATGGAAAAGGTGTTGTTCCTGCTGTTGAAATTCTAATAAATGCTGGTGCCATTAAAGAAGCTATATTAAACCCTGATAAATTTAGAATGATTAACGAACTTATTGAGAAAGGAAAACAACAGTATGGTATGCAAAGTTTTGACCAGGCTATTTTAGAGTTATACAATAATGGACTAATTACATATAAAGATGCTCTCAACTATGCTACTAATCCAACAGACGTTGAACTAAAAATAAAAGGTATACGCTCAGAAAGTTATGGAGAAGACCTGTTCTTTGGAACAAATGAATGAAAAAATAAAAAGAGAAATCTTAAAGCTCTTATCTAAAAGAGACTATTTTTATCAAGAAATCAAACAAAAGCTCGTAAAAAAGGGATTTGATGAAAAAGAAATAGAAGAGGCCTTAAAATATTTTGTAGAAAACAAATATATACAAGATGAAAAGTTAAAAGATAGACTAAAAGAACTTGCCATAGAAAAGGGAAAATCTAAACTTGCTATAAAGAAAAAGCTTTATCAAAAAGGTGTAAATATAGATATAGAAATATCCTTTGAGGAAGAATTACAATCAGCACTAAATCTCTTAAGAAAAAAGTATAAAAAAGAAAAAGAATTTAAAAAAATTGTTAATTATCTGATGAACCGAGGTTTTGGATACAGTGTAGCCAAAGAAGCTACAAAAGTTTTCCTTACAGAAGATTAAACCTTTACACCTTCAATATATTTTCTTAGAAATTTTCCTGTATATGAGTTTTCATTTTCTGCTATTTGTGCTG
>JALSSG010000140.1 GCA_026984355.1 Hydrogenothermaceae bacterium | reverse complement strand
GATATAGGTATTCCGTTTACAGGAATAACTTTTTATCATCATAATAATAGAATAACAAAGCCAGACAGAGGAGATGTTATAGTTTTTAAATATCCTGAAAATCCAAAGATAGACTTTATTAAAAGAATTATAGCTCTTCCAGGAGACAAAGTAGAGGTAAGAAATGATATCGTCTATATAAATGATAAACCTCTGCAAAGAAAGTATATTGGAGAGTTTAATGAGTATGGAACTGATATAGCAAGAATATATAAAGAAACTACTGTAAGAAAAGATGGAAAGAAATACACATATACAGTAATGGAAATAGATGATGGTGAAGGTAAAGACTTTGGACCTATAGTTGTTCCAGAAGGAAAATATTTCGTTATGGGGGATAACAGAGATAACAGTAGAGATAGTAGGTTTTGGGGGTTTGTTCCAGAAGATTATATAATAGGACAGGCTTTTATTATCTACTTTTCAATAGATTTAAAAAAGCCTTCAATCAGAATTTCAAGAATTGGAAAGATTATTCAGTAATTGATATTATTATTTTTTAGTTAAAAATTTTTCAGGAGTAAAATTTGGACACGATTTTAATAAAAGGTGGACATATAATAGACCCTGAAAATAATATAAACGATGAGTTTGATATTATTGTAGATAAGGGAAAAATAGTAAAAGTTGAAAAAGATATAACACCTTTCGCATACTCTAAGGTTATAGATGCTTCTAACTGTATAATTTCTCCATCATTTACAGACTTACATGTTCATTTTAGAGACCCTGGGCAAACTTATAAAGAAGATATAAAAACAGGCAGTATGGCTGCAGTAGCTGGTGGTTTTACTACAGTTGTTTGTATGCCTAATACTATTCCGGCTATTGATGAACCTTCTTTAGTAAGATATGTAATAGAGAAAGGAGAAGAAGTAGGTTTATGTAGGGTTTTACCTGCTGCAGCAGTAACAAAGGGAAGAAGAGGAAAACAATTAACAGAGATGGCTCTTTTAAAAGATGCTGGAGCTGTGTATTTTACTGATGATGGTGCTCCTGTTGTAGACTCTCATATTATGAGAAAGGCTATGGAATATGCTGCATCTCTTGGAACATTCGTCGCAAATCATTGTGAAGACTTATCCCTATCAAAAGATGGAGTAGCTCATGAGGGAGAAATATCAGCAGCATTAGGGCTTCCTCCTTTGCCACCAGAAGCTGAAGAAACCATGGTAGCAAGAGATTGTATTCTTTCTATAAGAACTGGAGCTCCTGTTCATATATGTCATATATCTACAAAGTTAGCTGTAGAAGTGGTAGCATGGGCAAAAGCAATGGGTGCTAATATTACAGCTGAAGTAACTCCGCATCATCTTTATCTATGTGATGATGAATGGCTTGACTTTCACTGTAAAGCAAAGGTTTCTCCACCTCTTAGAGAGTATGAAGACATAGAAGCTGTAAGATGGGGATTATCTTCAAAAATAATAGATTATGTAGCTACAGACCATGCACCTCATGCTCATCATGAAAAGATGTTAGACCACTGGAACTGCCCTCCAGGAATGATAGGTTTACAGTTTGCTCTTCCTATAGTTATGGAGCTTGTTAGAAAGGACTACATAACAATGAAAAGAGCAATAGAAGCTCTTTCAACAGAACCAGCTAAAAAGATTGGACTAAAGCCACCTTCTATCGTAGAAGGTGAGAAAGCAGAGTTTGTTATATTTAATCCTAATGAACCATGGGAAGTTACAGAAGATAAAATTCTTTCAAAAAGTAAGAACACACCTTTACTTGGAAGAAAGTTGCGAGGAAAGGTAAAATACACATTTTTTAATGGAAAAATAGTCTATGAAGATACTTCAAAAGAAGAGTTCTGTTATGATTGAGAAAAGAGAAGTTTTAGAAGCTTTAAAAGAGGTATGTGACCCTGAAATACCGCTTAATCTTGTTGATTTAGGTCTTATTAGGAATGTACTTTGTAAAGACAACAATATAGAAATAGAAATGACCTTAACAACGCCAGAGTGTCCCTTAGAGGAATATATCATATCATGTGTTAAGCATAAGCTAAGAGAAAAATTTCCACAGGCAAAATCCATAAGCGTAAACCTAAAATTTGAGGAAGTGTGGAAACCTGAAAAGCATATATCAGAAGAAGGGAAGGAAAAACTTAGAAAGTTAGGTTGGGATATATAAACTGAGCAAATATTCCAGTAAAAACAGGAACGATAATATTATCATCAAGATATAACCTTTTTGAGCTTGTAAACAGTTCTGAAATTCCACCAATTAAAGAAAACAAAAAAGCTTCTTTAAAAGGTACTATAAACAAAAGTGCTATAGTGTTTACAATAACTCCACCTATAAATCCTTCATATGATTTTTTTAACTTTATTTTTCCAATGCTTATTTTATGTTTTCCAAATAAAAGACCAAATATTGTGGCAAAACCATCATATACAGAATAGGTAATAATAGCAACCTTAAGTACCTGTTCGTTAAATAAAATAGCTGATATTAAAATTCCTATAAAAGTACCTACTGCCTGTCTTCCGGGGAAACTTTCCAAATTAAAATCTCTTTCCATTTTATCAATAAAAAACCACAAAATTTCAGTGAAAGAATTTCTTATCCTAAAATAAAAAACACCTACACCTACTACAATTCCAAGAATAGAT
>JALSSG010000139.1 GCA_026984355.1 Hydrogenothermaceae bacterium | reverse complement strand
AAAGGTTTAATGGCTGTAAAACTCGGCAAAGGTGATTATGTTGCCTCAATGCTTCCTGTTAACATTGGAGATATTATAGCTATTTCAACAGCAAAAGGGAGGTTTTTGAAACTAACCGTTGATGAAAAAAGAATTCCTGTTGCAAAAAGGACAGCGATGGGAGACCCTGCTCTTAAAATAGAAGGAGATACAATTTTAAAAGCTATAAAAATATTTTCTTCAGAAGAAGAGCAAGCAAAATGAAAATAGCTATAGTTCTCTACTTACTAGGGATACTGATAGGAATTTATGCTATATGGAATAATTTACCGGCTTTATTTAACATAAATTTTTCAGACCCAACGTTAGGATTAGCAAGATTTTTAATGCTGGCTATTCCGGTAGGCGTAGGTATTTTTCTTATATATATGGGAATTATGAATATTAAAGAGCTTATTCAAAAAGAAAAAAAGGGGCGAAATGCCCCTTAGATTAACATTTTTTTAATGCGTCTAAAACAGCATCATAATCAGGTTCTTGAGTAATTTCTGGAACAAGCTGTTTGTATGCTATTTTCCCATTTTTGTCTACTATAAATACAGCTCTTGCTAAAAGACCTTTTAAAGCACCTTCACCTATTAGAACACCAAACTTTTCCATATCTTTATATCTAAAATCAGAACCTACTGCAACATTTTCAATATTAAAGCTTTCACAAAATCTTTTTTCTGCAAACGGTAAATCCATAGAAACAACTGTTACATCTACGTCCATACCTTGTATCATTTCGTTGAATTTTTTTGTTTCTGTTTCACAAACAGGTGTATCAAGAGATGGAACAGTTATTATAAGCTGAACTTTGTCTTTAGACCCTCCAATTTCTTTCTCTGAAAGGTCTGTTAAAACTACTCTTGCTACAGGAGCATCATCACCTACATTTAAAGATGGTCCTACAAGTGTTACAGTATTTCCTTTTAGTGTTACTGTTTCTGCCATAATTAAACCCTCCTTTTTTATTTAATTAAATAAAATCTCTATATGACTTCAAAATGATAAAAGTCAGCAATAGAAAATGTATAATAATATCAGTATACACTTAAATTCTGGAGGTTTACTTATGAAATTTTTTATAGATACTGCAGATATAGAAGAAATTAAAGCAGCAAAAGATATGGGACTTTTAGACGGAGTTACAACAAACCCAACTCTTATAGCAAAAACAGGTAAACCTTTCTTAGACGTTGTAGAAGAAATCTTAAAAGAAATTCCAGATAAACCAGTTAGTTTAGAAGTAGCAAGCACAGATTTTGAAGGTATGATGAAAGAAGCAGAATATCTTTCAAAGCTTGGAGATAATGTTGTTATAAAAATACCTTTAACTGTTGATGGAATAAGAGCGGTTAAACATCTTGTTGATGAAGGTATAAAAACAAATGTAACTTTATGCTTTTCTCCTAATCAGGCTATTTTAGCTATGAAAGCTGGTGCAACATATCTATCTCCATTTGTTGGAAGGCTTGATGATATTGCTCATGAAGGTATGGAACTTATCAGACAGATAAAAACTATAAAAGATAATTACAATTTTAAAACAGAGATTTTAGTAGCAAGTATAAGGCATCCTATGCATGTTGTTGAAGCTGCCTTAATAGGAGCTGATGTTGCAACAATTCCTTATAAGGTTATAGCTCAGCTGGCAAAACACCCTCTAACTGATATAGGTCTTGAAAGATTTTTAAAAGATTGGGAAAAAGTTCCAGAAAAACCTTTTTAAAAATGAAATACAGGAAAAAAGGTATAAAAAGGGAACACCATATAATAGAAGGATTTGATAAATTATTAGAAGAACTTATTAAATTAGGACTGGTAGAAGCTGTTATTCCTGGAAGAATAACCACCACTCCTAAGGGAGTTGGTGGTAAACACCGTATAACTTATCAGTACGATACAGAAGCAGGTGCAAAACTACTTTTAAAAAAAGGCTCTACTGTTCAGGAAGCATTTGTTATAACACAAAAAAGAGAAGAACTAAAAAAGTATTTAAAACAAAAATATAAAAATTAATCACGCTTTTAATTTAATAAAGAATTTTTCTATCTTATCGAATATCTCATAAACGATTGGTATAACAAAAAGACTAAGAGGTAAAGCTGTAAAAAGCCCTCCTATTATTGCAATTGCAAGAGGCTGTCTCATTTCTGAACCTATAGTAAAACCAAGAGCAACAGGAAATAAGGCTGCTACAATAGTAAAAGTAGTCATAAGTATAGGTCTGAGTCTTTCTTTTCTGGCCTGTAAAATAGCTTCCCTTACTATAAGCCCTTCTTTTTTTAGTTGTACTATTCTATCTATAAACAGCACAGCATCTCTTGTTATTATCCCAACTAAAAGGATTATCCCAAAATATGAAGCAACATTTAAACTTGTTCCTGTGATGATTATAAATCCAAAAACTCCAAAAATAGAAAACGGCAACATAAGAAGTATAGTAAATGGATGAACAAGGCTTTCAAATAATGATGCAAGTATCATATAAACTGCAATGATAGCTATTATTAAAGCTAAAGCAAGGTATTTAAAAGCTTCTTTAAATTCTTTTGTCTGTCCACCTATCTCATAGGTATATCCTGAAGGTAAGGTTTGTTTTAAGATGCTTTCTACTTCCTGTGTAGCCTGTCCAAGGCTCTTTCCTTCTACATTTGCATAAATAGTGACTGCGTACTGTCTATTATATCTATTTATTACATTAAATCCTGAAGAAGGTTTTAGTATGATATAGTTAGAAAGAGGCACAAGATTACCTTTTTTATCTCTTATAAATACTTTGTCTATATTTGAGAATTTTTTTAAAAATTCTGGGTAGGCTTTAACAATAAAATCATAACTTTCAGCTCCCTGTTCGTATGTTCCTACCTTAAATTTTCCAAATAGTATGTTTATAGTTGTTGAAATATCTTGAATAGATATGCCGTCTTTCTGAGCTTTTTGTCTATCTATAAATATTTTTATTTCTGGTTTGTTTATTCTAAGGTCTGTATCTATACCTACATATCCTTTTAGATTCTTTAGCTTTTCTACTATCTCTTGAGATAACTTTCCTAATGTTTCTATATTTTCGCCTTTGATTATATAGGTTATGTCTGCTGACCTGCCTGCTCTTACTCCAACAGCAGAAGGTATATCTATAATCGCCTTTACATCTTTTAGTTTTTTAAATTCTTCTCTTAACATATGCATAACTTCTTTTTGGTGAGGGCGTTTTTTTCTATCTATAAGTGTTATAAAAAATATCCCTCCATTTACTTCAGGTCTTCCAACAACGCCTTCACCAAAAGCAAGACCATATCTAAGGATATATGGGTTTTTAGCAAGTATTCTTTCTATCTCCTTTGCTTTTTTGTCGGTAAAATTAAAAGATGAACCTGTTGGTGTTTCAAATCTTACTAAAAATCTACCTTCATCAACAATTGGGAAAAACTCTTTTTTTACGAATTTAGCTGTACTAAATCCTGCTCCTATTACAATTATTGCAATAAATATTACAATTATTTTGTGGTTTAAAGCCCATCTTAGTGCTTTGTCAAAGAGAAATTCGAACTTTTCATATCCTTTCTGGAAAATATTTTTTTTCCTGATTTTTATTAATCTCCCAGAAATCATAGGAGTAAAACTTAAAGAAACAATAAAGGATATGGCTATTGCCGTTATAAGAGTAAATGCAAAACTAAAGAAGAACTTACCTATTATTCCTTTCATAAACAAGATAGGAACAAAGATAGCTATCAAAGAAGCTGTAGAAGATAAAACAGCAAATATAACGATTCGTGTTCCTTTAATAGCAGCCTGTAAACCTTTTAATCCTTCTTCTGCTCTTCTAAATATACTTTCCATAACTACAATAGCATCATCTATAACGATACCAATGGCTACAGCTATAGCTAAAAGAGATATAGTATTTAAAGAATGTCCAAAAAGATAAAGAACAAATATAGTTCCAAATATAGAAACAGGTATAGCCATAATAGGAACAAAAGTCATTCTTATATTTCCCAAGAATAAAAAAACTGTAATAGCTGTTAAAACTGCTCCTAAAAAAATTTCCTCAAGAGCATCATTTACACTTCTTTTAATGAAATCTGAAGCATCATAATTTATATCCAGATATAGCCCTTCAGGAAGTTTAGCCTGAAGCTCTTTCATCTTTTGTTTGACCTTATTGGCAACTTCTACTGTGTTTGTTTTTGATTGTTTATATATGATTAGTGCTACAGCTCTTTGAGATTTAGGGTCTCTATGAGATTTAAATCTTACAAGTCCTCTTAGTTCATCATAATCAAATTTTACATCTGCAACATCTTTTATTTTTACACCTTCTTTTATTTGAAACTGAGCTATTTCTTCTGGAGATGTTGCTTTACTATAAATTCTTATTGTGTACTCTCTATCCTTAGAATCAATTCTCCCAGAAGGTGTTTCAATATGATTTTTTTTAATAGTATTTATAACATCTAAAGGTGTTATGTTATATGCCTTTAGCTTTTGTGGGTATATTCTTACCCACATAACCATATCTCTAAAACCACCTAAACTTACTTCTCCTACACCTTTTAATCGTTCAAACTCTCTTTTTATAATTTTGTCAGCATAGTATGCTATCTGACTGTATGGAACATCTCCATGTAGGAGAACAGCCATGATAGGAGCCATAGAAGTTTCTACTTTTCTTACTATTGGATTTTCTACACCTTCTGGAAATTTTCTTACTACTCTATTTACTGCATCTCTTATTTCTTGGGCCCCTACATCTATATCTTTGTCTAAATTAAAGACAACTGTAATTCTTGAAACTTCATGATAACTTTTTGAGATAATCGCATTTATACCGCTTATACCGGAAAGTTCCTCTTCTATTTCTCTGGTTATATTAGTATCAACTACATAAGCAGATGCACCTGGATACACTGTAGATATAGATACAATAGGAAACTCTACATCAGGAAATCTATCAACTGCTATATTTTTATATCCATAAAATCCAAAAATTATAAAAGATAGAATAAACATCCATGTTGTAATAGGTCTTTCTATAAAAAATCTATACATCTAAAACCTCATATAAAGTGATTAAAATTAAAATAATACTACATAAATTCCATTCCTTGACCAGTAATGCCAGCAGATTTATAATAACTCACGCTATATAGCAGGTTTTAATTTTAGAGGAAAAAATGATTTATATATTTCACATAGTTTTATTATTTGTATATTTTTCTTTTGCAGAAAAAGTTCCTGTTGCTGTGATAAAAGTAAAAAAAACTGTTTTAAATCAATACTACAAATCAAATGGTATCATAAAAAGTGATAAATCAATTTATATAAAACCAGAAACTTCTGGAAAAGTTATAAAGCTTTTTGTTGATGAAGGGTTTTTTGTAAAAAAAGGACAGCCTTTACTGGCTATAGAGTCTAACAAATATGATTATCAAGTTATCTCTCAAAAACATATAGTTCAAAAATTAAAATCAATCTATAACTATAAAAAATCCATATTTGAAAAGAAAAAAATTTTGTACCAAAAACAGCTGATAAGTGAGGATGAATTTAATCTTGCCAAGCTTGATATGGAGACAGCCCTGCAGGATTTAAAATCTGCACAGGCAAAATTACAGGAATTAAGAAGATTACAGAAGGAAACAGTTGTTAAAGCTCCTTTTGATGCAGTTGTAGATAAAAGATTAATATCTGAAGGTGAACTTGTTAATTCTGGAACAAGACTTTTATATCTTGTTGACCTTACAAAATTAAAAGTTAGATTTGAACTTCCTCAAAGGTTTATAAGAAAACTACATATAGGAGATGTTATTAATGTATATGTTGAGGGTATAGGAAAACTAAGTGGAAAGATAAGTTATATATCTTCCTCACTTACAGAAAACAGCCTTATCCATTATAAAGCAGATTTAGAAGAAAATGAGCTTCTAAAGGAAAATATGTATGCAGTAATAAAAATCTTAGAAGGAGTCGTAAAAGGTTTTAAAGTACCAGAGATGGCAGTACATATGGGAAGAGATTTTAGTTTTGTTTATGTTGTAAAAAATAATGTAGTAGAAAAAAGGAAAGTAAAAATTATATCTCAGGATTATGGCTATCTTTTTGTTGATGGCGATTTAAAGGACGGAGATTTGGTTATTGTGTCTGCTCCTTTTGGGATAAAAGAAGGTAAACAGGTATATATAGAGGAAATAAGATGATAAAGGCTATTATTTGGTCTATCACATTACTGTTTTCTTTTTCATACAGTATAACTTTACAGGAAGTTATAAAATTAGCAGAAGAAAGAGCTACCCAGATAAAGTTATCACAATTAGACCTTCAAAAGGTACAGGCACAAATTAAAGAAGTAAAGTCAAATCTCTATCCAAAGATAGTTTTAAATGGAAACTACTCAAGGATAGATAAAAATTTAAATACAGGTTTTACTTTAGAAAATCAGTATCGAGCCTCTATATCTGTTATACAGAAAGTTTTTGATAAAACAGTTTTTGAAAGTTTAAAGTATGCAAAACAAAGTATAAAATTACAAAAAGCTATAAAAAATCAGATAAAAACAAAAGTTATTGATACAGCACAAAGGCTTTATTTTGCAGTTTTGCTTAGAAAAAGTATCTTAGGCTTAAAAAAAGAAACTTTAAATTACTGGAAAAAAAACTTAGAATACACGCAGGAAAAATTTAATGTAGGACTTACAAACAAATTCAATCTTTTAAGAACAAAAGCTCAGTATAACCTTGCTTTATCTGATTATAAACAGGCTCTGTCTGACTACAAAAAAGCTTTAATAGATTTAAAAAGATTTTTATTTTTACAAGAGATAACACCACCTCAAGAAGATTTAAAAAAACTTTCATTTAAAAAAATTGATTTTTCAAAAATAGAAAAGAAAAATCCTGAGCTTTTAGTTTACAAAGAAAAAATCAATGTTGCCCAAAAACAGATAGATGTAGCAAAAGCTACAAACTACCCAACATTAGAACTTCAGGCAGAGTATAGAACCTTTAATACTATAAGATTTCCAGAGCTAAAGGAATTCTGGTTAAAAGGTTATACAATATCATTAAATTTTAACTTTGTTATATACGATGGAATGCAGAAAAAAAGTAAAATTATCCAATCAAAGATTGATAAATTAAAAGAAGAATTAAATCTAAAAGATAAATTAGAAAAATTAAAGGGAGAATATGAAAAAATTTTAGAGGATATAAACACATTAGAAACAAAGTTAGAAGCTTTAAAGATAAATCTTGAAGCATCTAAAGAAGCTTTAAATCTTTCAACAGAAAGATATAAATATGGTCTTACAGATATTATAGAAGTACTTGATTCACAAAGAGCTTATGATGAAGCATATATACAGTATCTATTAAATCTTTATAACTATGATATGAAAGTGTTTGATTTACATTTACTTACTGGATATGAATTTTGAAAATCTTGCTATAATTTTGGACAGTTAATAAATGTATAGAGGTGATTAGATGCTTATAGACTTTTCTCTTTATTTAAACCCTAAAGATGGATGGGAAAAAATCAGTCAGAAAACCTACACTATTAAAGAGGTATTTGTTAAAGTTGTGGTTATTTTTGCTCTAATTCCACCTATTGGGCATCTTATCGGTTTTACAATACTAAAAGATTTTTATATTAAAGCAATTAAGGATTTTATTCAGCAGTGGGAAGGTAAACAGGAACAGGCTCAGACAGTTGAATATATGAAAGCACTTTTAAAGATGTTGTCAGACTCTGATATGACAAAAGAGTTTATGATAGCTGCTACAACATATGGGTTTGAACTATTAAAACCTTTCGTTCTTGCTGGACTTATATTCTTTCTTGCTGGTGCTTTTGGTGGAGAAAAAAATCCTGATAAAGCTTTTACTGTTGCTGTTTATTCTCTTGTTCCTACATGGATTGCTGGCATTTTTTATATGATAAATCATCCTATAACTATGATTGTGTTATTTCTGGCTAACTTTTATACATTTTATTTAGTATTTACTGCAGGAGAAAAAGTTCTTAAAATACCTACAGAAGGTTCTAAACACTTTCAATTTATCATTGTTTTGATTATTTTATATCTTATATTAAGTGGATTAATTGGATATATTGAGTCTACAATATCTTTAAATATACTTATGAGTTAAGAAAATGATAAAAACAATAATCTTTTTGGTGGTGATAATAATGGAAACATTACTTGCAGGGGAAAAGATAGACAATGTTTATTTAGAAAAGTTAGATAATGGAGCTACCGTTCTTATAAAAGAAAGGCATGATACTCAGGCTGTTTCAGTTCAGGTGTGGTTTGGAATAGGCTCTGTATATGAAGGAGATAAAGAAAGAGGAATATCTCATTTTCTTGAACACATGCTTTTTAATGGAACAAAACATACTGCTCCTGGAGAAATAGAAGCTGAGGTTGAAAAAAAGGGAGGATATATAAATGCAGCTACAAGCTTTGATTTTACTTACTATTACATAAATATTGCGGCACCATTCTGGGAAGATGCTCTTACTTATCTTTACTGGATGACGACAGAACCTCTTTTATCTGATGAGATGGTTGAAAAAGAAAAACCAATAGTATTAGAGGAGCTAAACAGACATCTTGACAATCCAAAAAGTTATCTGTGGGATACATTTTATTCCCTTGCCTATAAAGTAAGTAATTATAAACATCCAGTTATTGGTTATAGACATACTATAGAAAACTTTACAGGAAAAATGGTTAGAGATTACTTTTATAAACATTATGTACCATCAGTTATGACTATTGTAGTTGTAGGTAATGTAGATACGCAAAAGGTTATAAAAAAAGTTAGAGAAACTTTTGGTACTGTTAAAAGAGAAAAATATCTTCCTCCTAAAATACCGTTAGAGCCACAGCAAAAGGAAATAAGAAAAAAAGATATCAAGAAAAAACAGGTTACCCGTGCTTATGTAGCGATTGGATGGCAGGCACCACCAGCTAAGAGTAAAGAATCATTTGTAGCTAATGTTCTTGAAGAGATATTGGCAGGCGGTAGAACTTCAATAACTTATCAGGAAATAAGAGAAAAAGGGCTTGCTCAGGCTATATATGGAGGTTATATGTCTCACAAAGGTACAAGTCAGTTTTTATTTTATTTTGTTACTGAGCCAGAGAAAATAAACAAAGTAAAAGAAAAGTTATTTGAGATTATAAAAAATTATCGTGAAAATGGTGTTCCACAGGAGCTTGTAGAGAAGGCTAAAAAGAGAATAATAAATCGAGAAATATTTTCTAGAGAAGAAGTAGATAACGATGCTGAATCTGCAGGATATGCATCAGCTGTTATGAATGATATTAAGTATGATATTGAGTATACTAAAAAAATAGCAAATGTAAAAAAATCTCAGGTAGACGAGTTTATAAGAAAATATCTAAAAGATAATAATTACACACAGGTAAAACTCCTTCCAGAAAAATAAATGTCCCTGTAGCTCAGAAGGATAGAGCGCGAGATTCCTAATCTCGAGGTCGGCGGTTCGAATCCGCCCAGGGACATTTATATGTTTTTGGTGGAAATTCTATAAAGGTTTATAAAATCTTCTATAGAAAGCTCCTGAGCTCTAACTGTTTCTTTTATACCTGCCTTTTTTAAAATATCTATAGAGATTTTACTCTTTAGCATTTTTCTTTTATTTGAGAACATATTAGATAAAAATTCTTTATATTCTTCTATATTTTCTATCTGTTTTTTATCTTTTGGAATCATTTTTATAACAGCTGAAGTTACCTTAGGTGGTGGTTTAAAAAACCTTGCTGGAACGCTCATAACATATTTAACTTCAAAAAATGTTTGTACAAAAACAGATAAGAAAGAATAGTTTTTTGCGTTAGGTTTTGCTGTTAGTTTTTCTCCTACTTCTTTTTGTACCATAAACACAGCAAGCTGAATTATATCAATATTCTCTACAGTTTTAATAATTATATGAGAGGCAACATTGTAAGGTAGATTTCCAGTAATTTTTATCTTTTTTCCTTTAGATAGATTTTTTAAATTTACCTTAAAAAAATCTTCTTCTATAAGAAAGAAATTTTTATAACTTTTAAATCTTTCTTTTATTAAAGGATATGCAGTTTTATCTATTTCTATTCCATAGAGTATCTTAGGATTTTTTTTTAATATAGCTTCTGTTAACTGTCCTGTTCCTACACCAATTTCTACAATAGTATCTTCAATGCTAACTTCTAGTTCATCTGCTATTTTGTTTAAAACACCTTCAGATATTAATAGGTGTTGGCCTAGATGTTTTTTTGTTTTAAATTTTTTCATCAAACTTCAGACTGACTTTCTATCTCTTTTACAAGGTTTGTTATTAGCTGTTTCATATAGTCTTTTGTATCTTCTCTTGTTAAAGCAAAATTTACTATAGCTTCTAAATAGCCATATTTGTTTCCAGTATCAAATCTTCTTCCTTCTATATCTTTTGCATATATTGCTTCTTCTTTTCTGAGCATCATAAGAGCATCTGTAAGCTGAAGTTCACCTCCCTTTCCAAAGGGAGTTCTTTTTAGTGCATCAAATATAGAGGGTGTAAGAACATATCTTCCTATGATTGCTGATGTAGAAGGAGCCTCATGAGGTTCTGGTTTTTCAACTAAATAATTAACAAGTCTAACACCATCTTCGATTTTTGCACCATCTATAATTCCATATTTATAAACTTCTTCTTTAGGAACTTCTGTAGTACCTATTACAGACTTTCCAAACTTTTTATATATTTCTATTAGCTGACCTATTCCAGGATTTACTGGATTAATTATAAGTTCATCTCCTAAGAGTACAGCAAAAGGTTCATTTCCTACGACTCTTTCTGCAGTTAAAATAGCATGTCCTAACCCAAGCTGTTCTTTCTGTCGTATATAAACAAAGTTTGCCATATCACTTATTTCTCTTATTATTTTTAAAAGTTCTTCTTTACCACTTTTTTCAAGAGCATACTCAAGGTCTGGAGCATAATCAAAATGGTCTTCTATAGCTCTTTTATGTCTTCCTGTAACAAAGATTATCGTTTCAATTCCGGCAGATACAGCTTCTTCTACTATATACTGTATTATGGGTTTATCAACTATAGGCATCATCTCTTTAGGTGTTGCTTTAGTAGCAGGTAAAAATCTTGTACCAAAACCTGCTACAGGTATAACAGCTTTTTTTACTTCTAACATTTTACATCCCCCTTTATTCTTGAATTTTTTCTAAAACCTTTTTATACCCTTCTATTAAATCCCCAAGGTCAAATCTGAACCTATCTTTGTCTAACTTTTCGCCTGTTTTTATATCCCACAATCTACATGTATCAGGAGATATTTCATCTGCCAGCACAATACTACCGTCAGGTCTTTTGCCAAATTCAAGTTTGAAGTCAACAAGCAAAATTCCATGTTTTTTTAAAAAATCGCTTAGTATGTTATTTACCTTAAGGGCTAACTCCTTCATCTTTTCTATCTCTTCTTCTGTAGCAAGTTCCATAGCTAAAATATGTTCTTTACATATTATCGGGTCGTGAAGTTCGTCATTTTTAAGATAAAACTCAACAAGTGGTGGATTAAATGGTTTTTTTTCCGGAATACCAAGCCTTTTAACTATAGAACCTGCTGCAATATTTCTGACTACAACTTCAACAGGAATAATTTCTACTTTATATACAAGCATCTCTCTATCTGAAAGTTTTTTTATAAAGTGGGTAGGTATACCATGTTTGTTTAATATTTCAAAGAATATAGATGCAAGAGTGTTATTTAAAGTACCTTTGCCTTCTATTGTAGCTTTTTTTATAGCATCAAAGGCTGTAGCTGAATCTTTAAAGTAAGCTATAAATTTATCAGGGTCTTGGGTTTTGTATAAGATTTTTGCTTTTCCTTCATAAACTTTCTCTAATTTTTCCATTTCTAAGTCCTCATTTGTTTTGGACAATATATTTTATAAATTCTCTCTTGCAACAAGTTTAAAGTATTGGTATGCAGATGTTTCGCTTATCTCCTCAAACAAAGATTTTGCTTCTTTTTCTTTACCAATCTTTTTCAATGCAAACGCTTTCAGGAGCGTTGCAGAAAGATAATTAAAATGCTCTTTTTTTACTTTGTTAAGAGTGTTTACTGCTTCTTGAAATTTATCCATATCATAACTTAAATAACCATCAAATTCTGTAAATGCAGATTTTAGCTGTTTTGTTTCTAACTTTT
>JALSSG010000138.1 GCA_026984355.1 Hydrogenothermaceae bacterium | reverse complement strand
TTCCAAAGATATAAAAAAGGAAAACATACTACTTGTAGAAGATACACTAAAAGCATTAACAAATGTAGCAAAATATAAAAGAAAATCTATATCTACAGTTATAGGAATAACTGGAACTTCTGGAAAAACCACTACAAAAGAGCTGGCTAATCTCATACTTTCACAGCACTTTAAAGTATCTTCAACATTAGGAAACTACAACAATCATATTGGTCTCCCTCTTAGTTTAGCAAACTGCAAAACAAACTCTCAGGTAGGAATATACGAATTAGGTACAAGCCAAAAAGGAGATATTAAATACCTTATGGATATTCTAACACCAGATATAGGAGTTTTAACTTCAGTAGGTTATGCTCATACACAAGGATTTAAATCCTTTGAAGATATAGTTTATGAAAAAGGAGAGATATTTAAAGATACTAAATCTGCTGTTTTACCTGACAACTTACTACCATACTACGAAGCAGATTTACCACCAGATTATATAACCTTTGGTATAGAAGAAGATGCTGATATTGTAATCTCTAATATAAAAATATCTATAGATGGAACATATGGAGAGATAAAATACAAAAATGAAAAAATAAAACTTAAAATACCAGTAATAAATGAAGCCATCTTCATGAACTTAGCAGCTGTTTCAGGTATACTTTATCATCTTGGATTAAATCCTATAAAAAATCTAACTCCTGCAGAAAACTTTTCAGGAATAAAAGGGAGAGGAAAACTCATAAAAACTAAGCATCTATCTATAATAGATGACAGCTATAATGCAAACCCTCTATCCGTATACAATGCTATAAAAACCCTTTCTAAACTAAAAGGTAAAAAAATCCTTGTTCTTGGTGATATGCTAGAGTTAGGAGATTTATCCAAAAAATTACATAAAGAAATTGGAATGATAATAAATAGAGCAGATATAGACGAGATTATCCTGTATGGAGAGGAAACAAAATACACAAAACAGGAAATAAAAAATAAACCTGTATACCACTTTACACAAAAGGAAGAAATTATAAAAAAATTGCAACACGAGAAAAATGCAATTATCCTTATAAAAGGTTCACGAGGAATGAAATTAGAAGAGGTTATAGAAGAGCTAATAAGCTAAAATGTATTACCGAAAATTTTAGTTAAAACTAACCAGTACGAAAAAAGGTTATTAAACTTTGAGAGAAAAGTTCTTATCCTTTGGACGAGAAGACATAGAAGGCATATTTGAAGAGTTTTATAAAACTCTCTTCTCTGACAGATATATAAAACATTTCTTTGAATCCCAAGAACAGATACAAAACCTTATAAAAAAACAGATACTTTTTATACAAAGAATAAATCTTCTAAACGAAAAAGACGACCCAGAGTTTGAAGAACATATAAAAAAAGTAGTAAACATACATCACAACAACAACATACCATTTGAGCTTTTTATAAACTCTTTAGAATATCTAAAAGAGCTTTTTATAAAACATCTTGCGCACAGGGACAGTGAGTTAAAAGTTTATATATCAAATCTATTTGATAACATAGAAAAGATATCCTCAAAACATTATGCAACTATCCTTTTAGAAGAAGAAAAAGAAGTTATAGTTTCTTATCAAAAGATGTATAAAAAATTTTTAGAAAAAAATCAGTTTAATATTATTACATTTCATCTTAGCTGGCTTTTAACCCTAACTAACAAATTCCTAAAAGAAGAACCAGTAGAAATATACATAGATGAAAAAACATGCTTCTTTAAAAAGATAAATAATAACCAGGAATATTTACAAGACTATATAATAGGACAGCTTCACAAAAAAATTCATGAATCAGCTGGATTTTTATATTACTTATTCTTTGAAAAAAAAGATTATAGAAACTTTATACATGCATACTCAAACCTATGTAAAGAAGTTTATAACTTTACAATAGCACTTGTAAATAAGCTTCTTTTAGAAGAACAAACCAGGTCAAGAATAGACCCCTTAACAAAACTATACAACAGAAGAAACTTAGAAAAAATTATTAACTACCAGATAAAAACAGCAAAGATTTTAAACTTAAAAATAGCATTACTTATGTTAGATATAGACAACTTTAAACAGATAAATGATAAATACGGTCATATAGTAGGTGATAAAGTTTTACAAGAAATAGCAAACATAATAAGAAAAAATATAAGAAAAACCGATTATGCTTTTAGATATGGTGGAGAAGAGTTCTTAGTAATTTTACCAGCAGTAGATAAAAAAACCGCATACAAAATTGCAGAAAAAATAAGAACAGATATAGAGAAAAAACAGTTTAAAATAGACAGTGAAAATTTAAAAATCACGGTAAGTATTGGAATTACCATACTTGATAAAGAAACATTGAAAAAAGACCTTAAAACAATAATAGAAAAAGTAGATAAAGCTCTTTATACAGCTAAAAACAACGGAAAAAATCAGGTTGTTATAGAACATTAAAAACCATTTGTTGGAAGCATCTTTTCTTTCATAATATTAAAAAGTTTCTGAAAAAGCTCAAAAGATGTTTCTCCATCTTCTGGATACGTAACAACTCCTTCAACAGTCTTTTCTTTGAATTTTTTATTTATCCTCTCTAAAAATTTATAAGCCCCTTCTTTACCTGTTTCAGGTAAGAATACAAAAACAAAGTCCTTTTCAATAGAAGCAATAACATCAGAAGACCTAAGGTCTGTACGAAGAATTGTAGCTATATCTGTGTCTTTTATATTAGGAGTGTATATAAAGGCTATAGAAAAAGGTTGATTTCTTTTATATCTTTTAATCCTGGATATTTCTATATCAACAAGAGCTTTTAAAACATCTAAATTATATATTCCTTCACTCACCTTTCAAACTCTCTTGAAAATTTTTATTAATTTCTTCCCATAATAACTCTTCGTCATAAGTTCCAAAATGTCCATATTTAGTAGCCTTTTTATATATAGGCTTTCTAAGGTCTAAAATCTCAATTATCTCTGCTGGGGAAAAACTAAAAAAATCCTTAACTTTTTTTGTTAATTTTTCACTATTTTCGTTATATGTATATATATTAAACGATACTGGATATTCCATACCAATTACATACACCATTTCCACATTACATCTATCTGCTAAACCAGAGGCAACTATATTTTTTGCTATATATCTTGCCATATAAGAAGCAGACCTGTCTATCTTTGTAGGGTCTTTTCCAGAAAAAGCACTACCACCTGAAGCAGCAGATGTTCCATAAGAATCAGCTATTATTTTTCTCCCTGTTAAACCTGTGTCAGCCATAGGACCACCTATAACAAATCTTCCAATAGGATTTATTACTATATTAGTTTTACTATCTATATATTTAGCATCTACAACTTTCTTTACGACTTCTTCCATTATAGCTTCTTTTAGCTCATGCTCTGCCACATAAGGTTCATGTTGTACAAGAATAGTTAAACTATCTAATCTAACTGGTTTTCCATCTTCATATTCTACAACGGCTATAGCTTTTCCATCAGGTCTTAAAAAAGAAATTATATCCTCTTTTCTTAAGAAATCTAATCTTTGGGTTATACCTTTTGCTATATTACATGCAAGAGGCATAAAGTTATCTGTTTCGTTTGTAGCATATCCAACAACTATACTTGTATCACCTGCTCCTTCAGAGGGAATTCCTAAAGCTATTTCTGGACTTTGTTCATCTATTGTTGTGATGACACCTGCAGAATAACCATCAAATCCATACTCTGGCTTAGTATAACCAATTTCTATAAGTGTATTCCTTGTGACGTTAGGTATATCCACGTAAGCATCTGTAGAAAGCTCTCCAGATACGTGCACAAGCCCTGTAGTTATAAGCACTTCTATAGAAGCTTTCGTATAAGGGTCTTTCTGTATAAGCTCATCTAATATAGCATCAGCAATAAGGTCAGCTATTTTATCTGGATGTCCTTGACAGACAGATTCTGCACTCTGTATTGTTCTCAATCTACTCTCCTAAAAGCAGTCATCATCTAATATAGCACCTTTATTTGCAGAAGTTACGTGTTTTGCATATCTTCTAAGCCATCTACTGTTTATAGGCTTTTGTTTAGGTTTAAAGTTTGCCATTCTTCTTTGAAACTCTTCTTCTGAAATTAAAAGCTCTAGTCTCCTATTAGGAATATCTATAAGTATCTCATCTCCATCCTTTACAATCCCTATAGGGCCTCCTGCTGCAGCTTCTGGAGAAACGTGTCCTATACATGCTCCTCTGGTAGCTCCAGAAAATCTTCCATCTGTTATTAATGAAACTTTATCTCCAAGTCCCATACCCATAATAGCTGAAGTAGGAGAAAGCATTTCTCTCATACCTGGTCCACCTTTTGGGCCCTCATATCTTATTACTACAACATCACCAGCCTTTACTTTCCCTCCCATAATACCATCAATAGCCTCTTCTTCACTTTCAAAAACAACAGCTTTTCCTCTATGAACCATAATTTTAGGGTCTACAGCTGCAGCTTTTACTACTGCACCATCAGGAGCAAGATTTCCAAATAAAATAGCTAATCCTCCACTCTCACTATATGGGTCTGTTATAGGTCTTATAACCTGTGGGTCTTTAATCTCTGCCTCTTCTATAACTTCTCCAAGAGTTTTTAAGTTTACTGTTGGTCTATCTAAATGTAAAAGCCCTTTTTTAGCAAGCTCTTTTAAAATAGCACTTACTCCACCTGCTCTATCAAGGTCTTCCATGTGATAACTTGATGCTGGAGCAAGTTTACATAAGGTTGGCGTCTTTCTTGATATTTCATCTATCTTTTCTAACGGAAACTCAATTCCTGCTTCATAGGCTATAGCTAGAAGATGTAAAATGGTATTGGAAGAACCTCCCATAGCTATATCGAGGGTAAAAGCATTTTCTATAGTTTCCTGATTAACGATATCTCTAAATTTTAAGTCAGCTTCTAAAAGCTTTATAATCTGTTTCCCTGCCTGTCTTGCCAGTTCTTGTCTTCTTGGGTCTATAGCAAGTATACTACCGTTTCCAGGAAGTGCTATTCCTAATGCTTCTGCAAGACAGTTCATTGAATTTGCTGTAAACATTCCAGAACAAGAACCACAGGAAGGGCATGCATTCTCTTCTATAACCTTTAACTGTGTTTCTGTCATTAATCCTCTTGAAACTGCTCCTACAGCCTCAAAAGCAGTTGCAAGGTCTATAGGTTTGCCGTCAGGAGTATGACCAGCTGCCATAGGTCCGCCGCTTATAAAAATCGTAGGTATATTTAACCTTGCAGCAGCCATCATCATACCTGGAACGATTTTATCACAGTTTGGGATACAAACAAGAGCATCTAATTTATGAGCTTCTACAACAGTTTCTATAGAATCAGCTATGAGCTCTCTACTAGGCAATGAAAAATGCATTCCAGAATGTCCCATAGCAATTCCATCATCAACACCTATAACGTTAAACTCAAAAGGAACACCTCCAGCTTCTCTTATAGCATCCTTAACTATCTGAGCAAACTCTCTAAGATGAACATGCCCAGGTATTATATCTATATATGAATTAGCTACACCTATAAAAGGCTTATTAAAATCTTCATCTGATAAACCACAGGCTCTAAGCAGACTTCTATGCGGAGCTCTCTCAAATCCTTTTTTTATAATATCACTTCTCATATAATTACCTCTTCAAAAGTTTTAGATACTAAAATTTATGCTTGCTTTTGTTTACTTTCCATAAATTCTTTTATTCTCATTTCCATAAGGTCTTTTAAGTAAAGCTTTCTTCTTTTTAACATCTCTTCCTGAGCCTCAAGTTCTGGGTCTGGTGGATAATGTTTATCTAATTTGTGAACTTTCCATTTTAACTCTTCATGTTCATCATACCACTCTTTAAACTTTGGGTCTGTCTCCAGTAAAATTTTTACAACTTCTTCTCTTGTCATGATTACACCCCTTTATGTAGTCTTAATTTTAATTATAATTGAAAAATTCGGTGAAAAATATAGAAAACTACACTTGCAAATATAAGTCCATCTATTCTATCTAAAATACCACCATGACCTGGAATTATATGGGAAGAATCCTTAACATTAACCTGTCTTTTTATAAAACTTTCAAAAAGGTCTCCTATCTGCATAAAAACTGCAGATAAAACTACAGGGAAAATCGCATTATGCAAATTAAAATATAAAGATACTAAGTATCCAGCAACTACAGAACCTAAAAAACTTCCAATAGCCCCCTCCCATGTTTTTTTCGGAGATAATTTAGGAGAAAGTTTTGTTTTTCCAAAACTTTTTCCAACAAAGTAAGCTAAAGTATCTCCTGTCCATACTGTAGCAAACAAAACCAGTATAATTTTATTGTTAATCTCGTGGAGGAAACCTATTGTACTTACAAATATCAGTGGATATACAAATATAAAACCTAAAGCTAACAGGTAATTGAGATTGTAAACTCTGTGAGAGTACCAGAAGCTATATAAAATCCATATAAATAAACTCAGATACATATCTACAAACAAAAGTAAAAAAGCAGATATAACTCCTAATAAAGAAACTTCAACAGGTTTTATTAAAAAATAACTTTTCTTTAACAGATTAGATATTTCCCAAACACATAAACCTACAATAAAAGCTATAATACCCTTAAAAATCGGTGATGGTAGATATAAAACTCCAAAAATAGCTATTAATCCAAGAATTATACCAGAAATAGTTCTAATGAAAAGATTTTTCAAAGTTTAATCCTTCCAAATCTTCTTTCCCTACTTTGAAAAGCATAAAGAGCTTTTAAAAATTCTCTTTCATCAAAATCAGGCCATAATACCTCTGTAAAATAAAGTTCTGTATAAGCAAGTTGCCATAATAGAAAATTAGAAATTCTTATTTCCCCACTGGTTCTAATAAGTAAATCCGGGTCTGGAACATCAGGGAAATAAAGAAAATTTCTAAAATTTTCTTCAGAAATATCTAAAATTCCTTTATTTACAATTTTTTTAACTGCATCAACAATTTCTGCCCTGCCACTATAATTTAAAGCTACAATCAAATTAAGACCTGTACACTTTGAGGTTTCTTTTTCAGCATGTTCTATAGTAAGAAGAATATTTTCTGGAAGACTGTCTTTTCTGCCTAAAAATCTCAGGTTTATATTTCTTTCTAATAAAGAGCTGAGTTTATCATTTATATATTCAACAAGAAGTTTAAAAATAAAATTTACTTCCTCTTCTGGCCTTGCCCAGTTTTCAGTAGAAAAAGCAAACAAAGTAAGATACTCAATACCTATATCAGAAGCAAAATTGATAGCTTTTTCTGCAGCTTTTGCTCCTTCTTTATGACCAAAAACACGAGGCAGGCCTCTTTTTTTAGCCCACCTGCCATTACCATCCATAATAATAGCTACATGTTTTGGAATTTTATAAAGATTTTCAGGTTTCAACGTTAAACCTTTTATCTTGATTTATTTATTTGTTTTTTCAGTTTTTCAATTTCAAAGGAATTTTCTGCTGTTTTTTGAGAAAGCTCATCTACCCTTGCTGATAAAACCTCTATCATTTCCTTTAAGTTTGTATTTTCTCTTTTAAGCTCTTTTACAGACCTTTGAACATCTATTAAAGCATCTTGCAGAGCTGCCACTTCTTCCTTTGATGCACATCCAGTTATAATTACAGCCAAAAGCGGTAAAAAAGCTAATTTCTTTAACATTTTTCCCTCCAGATTGTTATTTCATTGTCAAAAATATAACAAATATTACTACAGAAACTGCACCTATTAAAAATATTGATGCTTCAAAAAAGAAAAAAAGCTCTGTAGATATATCATGTTTCATAATAATTCTATCTACAAAAATAAATAAAAAAGGCAAAATTCCAATCAAACCAATAGCTACAATAAGATAAAAAGGATTTATTTTTCTTTTCATCCTAAAAATCCATTCTTATTTTTTTCCTCACCTTATAAATATCAGACAAATCTACATCAGCTTCAAATAAACCTTCTTCTTCATCAGCAAATGATAAAACCTCGCCCCATGGAGAGTATATACCAGAAGCACCTGCATAATCAACATTTCCTATTTTTCCAACAGTATTACTTACCATTACAAAAGACTGGGTTTCTATAGCTCTTGCCCTTGATAATATCTTTAGATGTTCTTTTCTACTTTTCCCCCATTGGGCAGGAACAAGTATAATTTCAACACCTTTGCGTCGCAAAGTATAAGATATATTTGGAAATCTTAATTCAAAACATATCATCATCCCAAGATTACCTGAAGAGGTTTCAGCTATATCAAATTTGCTTTTACCAGCAACAAAATATCTATCTTCCCGTGTAGGTTTAAATAGCTTTACCTTTGGTTGCTTATATATTATTTTTCCACAATCTATTATAAAACCTTTATTTACTATACCACTTTTACTTTTCTCCGGTAGTGTACCACTTATAACTAAACATTTTTCCATAGAAATCTTTTTTAATTCTTTATATATATCTTTTGTAAAAATTGCATGTTTTTCCAGATTTTCATTATCAAAGCCACAACTCCACATTTCTGGTAAAAGTACAAGAGAACCATTTTTAGCACTTTTTAAAAAAGAAAAAACTTTTTTAACATTACTATCTATATTCCCAAGCTCTAAATTTATCTGCAAGATTGCCAGTTTCATATTTTGCTCTGATTTTTTTGATTATCTGGTATCTGTTATTTTAGCACACTAGACAGTTTATATTTTTAGTATGTTTTTTATAAAAAATCTTAGTTTGGTATTGACAAATTTTTAAAATTTACAATATAATGTAAACTAAAGTAAAAAAAAATAACTTAATGGAGGGTTCTTTTATGATTATAAGAAAAGAGCATATTAATGCACTACTTACAGTGAAAGCAGAAGAAGAAGCAGGTAGAGCCTGCTATATAAAACTTCATTCAGAAAGTGAACCATATGTAGAGCTTGAGTTCCAAAATCTATTAGAACAAAGAAATCCGTTAGAATTTGTTATGACTTACTGGGGTAGAAGATTGCTTAGTGTTTACAATGAGATGGTAGAAAAAGGTTTGATAAAACCTGCTTCTGAATGGGATGAAAGATTTAGATGGATTGGTTCTGAAGTGATAGCTATGATTGATTCTTCTATAAGAAATGATGATTTACCAGGAAAGTATATCCAAGATGAACTAATAAAAAGAGGCTTTGCACAGGAAGTAAAAGAAGAAAAGAAGGGAACTTTTATAAAGATAAACGAATATGCAAAAGAAATATACAACATATATAAAAACTCAAGACCAAGACTTACCATATCAAAAGAACTAGCTCACTATATTGCTAACATGCCACCTGGACCAGCAGAAACAAGTACTCTTCCAGAACACGGTAGATTTCCTATACTTATGGAAGCAATGAGACTAATCTCTTTTTCTGTACCAAAGTCTGACGTTTATACTCTTAGTGGCCTTGGCCAAGAAATTCAAAAAGCTGTCCAAAATATGGCTCCTGCATTTGAAACTGTTATAAATGAAGATTACATGTATTCTCTACTAAAATTACTGGACAAAGGATTGCCTGCACTTACTACAGATGAGATAGAACTTTTAGAGGCTTTAGCACTTATAGACAATAATGGAAATATACTAAAAGCAGGGGAACATCTATTAAATGCATACCACCTATGGAGTGAAAAATCTTACAAACCTGTAAAAACATTCAATCTTGAAACTCTAGATGAAGAAGTTCTTAAAATGATAGTAGAAGTGTGGAAAAAACACGAAGAAAATCCAGATATAATACCTACAGTAGAAGAAATAGTACATTACATGCTTGAAAAACCACTAAAAGAGTACAAACATCTCAAAGAGTTCTATGGAAGACAGCTAAATCAAGCTCTCGGTTATCAAAAAAAAGAAGAACTAAAGAAAAAATTTGAAGAACTACTAACTGTAGAAGAGTTATTTAAGCATTTCTGGGAAAAGGGTGGACAATGGTATGAAAAACTATATGATACAATTGAAGAATCACTATTTACCTTAGAAGCTTTTGACCTCATAGTAGCATATGAAGAAAATGGAAAAAGAGTTTATAAATTAACAGAATTTGGAAAACAGGTTTTATTAGAAGATATAAAAATTCATGGAATAAGAGATATTCATGCTCCAGCAGTAAAAGCAGTAAATATCACCAAAACAGAATTTGGTGCTCCAAACTACCAGTGGTATAAAGAAGCAGAGAATATACACTTACTTGGTGGAGGATATCCTACAAAATCTGGAAATCTTTATGGAGAGTTATCTTATAAAATTAAAAGAAAGCCTCACTTAACAAGATTTGAACTTCAAATTTTACACAAATTACCAGAAAAAGGATATCTTATAGATGATATATATAATGAATTTGATGAAACATTGAAAGAAGAAGTAGAGTTTGGATTAAATAAATTAGAAGCACGAGGATTCTTAGACATATTACCTAACAATGCTATAGTATTAACAGAAGCAGGAAAACTTATAAAGAAAGCAACTGCAGGAGTTCCAGAAGGATTAGGGAATCCAGTTAACCCTATAATCGTTAGAATATTAGAGGCACTGGCAAAAGTTGGGAATTTATACGTAAAAGAAGAAAGAGTAAGGATTTTACCAAAAAATTGGGAAGAAGCTATTAGACTATCTGGACTTGATAAAGAGACATTTGAAAAAGAACTCGCTGTTGCAAGGATGGCTAATTTTATAGGTAAATCAAGTATAAATGAGGCAGGATTACTTATACTAAAGGCTTATGAACTTGTAAATCAATAAAATGTTTTCACTATATTGTAGTATGTATCTCTCTGGGCTGGTTTAAAACCAGCCTTTTTTATTATTTCTGCCATTTTTTCAGGTTTTGGATACGATACTTTAAGACCTGTTGATGTTACAACATTTTCTTCTATCATAGTACTTCCTAAATCATTTGCACCAAAATGAAGTCCTACAGGTCCTACTTTCATTGTTTGTGTCACATGGGAAGTTTGTATATTATCAAAATTGTCAAGATAAATTCTTGCTATAGATAAAACTCTTAAATAATAGGCAGATGTTGCATCAGGAAGGTAATCTAACTTTGTTCCACCTTTCTGGAAAGTCCATGGGATAAAGGCTGTAAAGCCTCCAGTTTTATCCTGTAAGTTTCTGATTAAGTCAAGATGTTCTATTATGTGTTTTGGTTTTTCAACGTGTCCACACATCATCGTTGCTGTTGATTTCATACCAAGCTTATGTGCTGTTTCGTGCACTTCAAGCCACTGGGCAGTAGTAGTCTTATTTGAAGATATAAAAACTCTTACTTCATCAGATAAAATTTCAGCTCCTCCTCCTGGAAGACTATCAAGTCCTGCATCTTTTAAGATTTTTAAAACTTCCTCTATAGATATTTTCTCTAATTTTGATAAATAGTTTATTTCAGTAGCAGAAAGGGAATGTACCTGTATATTAGGAAATCTCTCCTTTATACCTCTAAATAAATTTACATAAAAGTCAAGTCTTAAATCAGGATTTAATCCACCCTGCATTAAAAGAGTAGTTCCACCCCACTGGATAAGCTCTTCTATCTTTTTATATATCTGGTCAAAGTCAAGTACATACGCATCTTTATCACTTTTTTTCCTTTGAAATGCACAGAATTTACAACCAGCTACACATATATTGGTATAATTAACATTCCTATCTACAACAAATGTTACTATATCGTCTGGATGCTTTCTTTTTCTTATAAAATTGGCAAGTAAACCTAAAGTATTTAAATCCGCATTTTCAAATAAAAATAAAGCTTCTTGTGAAGATAATCTTTCACCTTCTACTACTTTATCAAATAGGACATCTATATCTTTTATATATGTAGATTTCATTAACAGACTTCCTCATAAGAAAAATCACTAATAATAATATACTAAGGTATACATTCATTTTCATCAACAAGCCTGTTAGAAAGGTCTAAATTAAATCCTGTATCTACAGTAAGTTCCTTATCATAATCTACCTCAATTACAGTAAAAGTGATTTTTACATAGTATTCTGCTTTACTATAACCGTGGGTAAGGAAGTATTCTTTTACTTCGTTATCAATCACTGGAATTGTTATAGTAGCTGAGTCTGTAAATGTTGTTCCTACATAAATAGTTAAAGGCGGTATATCTGGATAAGAGTCTTTTGTTGGATAGTATTCTAAAATAGCCCTTTCTACTCTAATCTCTGAATCTGGTAAAGATGGATTTATTTTTTTTGCTTTAAATAAAATATCTATACTTTCTTCCTCAGGAATCACAAGTTTATCACCAGAATCACCACATATATCATTTTCGTTTT
>JALSSG010000137.1 GCA_026984355.1 Hydrogenothermaceae bacterium | reverse complement strand
AAATTTTATATTTACAGGTGTTTTAAATGAAGAAGGAGAGATTTTTCCAGTAGATTACATAAAGGAAAAAGAAACTCTGGCAAAGAAAAAAAATCTAAAACTTTTAACACCATACCATTTGGATAATGTAGATGAGCTTATTTATTATCTTGGTACTGAACAGATAGATATTCCTTTTGTCTTTTTAATAAAAAGACCTGAAGGTGAAGAAAAATTAGCTTTACAAAAGATAGAACTAAAGATTAAAGAAAAAAGCCCTTTATTCTCTATAGAAAAGCTAAATAATATATTTGATATTAAAGAGGAAGATTTATTTATCAATAATGATGAATTTCTTCCAGAAATAACATTTGATGATATAGAAAAAGAAAATCAGTGGATAAAACAAATACAACTTTTTCAAGAAAAACTGCAAAATATTTACTCAAAATTTAGTTATAAAAATAGAATTTTACATATAGGGCTTGCTGTACCTTCATCGTTAGCTATGGGACTTGGAATAAAATTAGGAACAAAAAAACCAGTTGTGATATATCATTATCAATCAGATGAATATATTCCTGTTATAGATTTATCTGATAAGAAAAAACTCAGAAAAATAAAGTATATTAGAAAAGATATATATAAAAACTTGAAAAATATAGAAGTTTTTAAACCTACTTCTTTAACTAAAGACACAGCTGTTGCTATATGGTTAGCAAGCCATAATCTATATAATGATGTACAAAACTACTTAAAACAAAAAAAATTGAACTTTAGTCTGTTAAAAATAGAGTCAAAAGCTTTTCAGGGAGATATACCCCTTCCTGAAGATTTTGAAGATATTGATAAAGATTATTGGATAAGATATATATCTGAGATTTACTCTGTACTTAATATTCTAAAAAATAAAGAAAATATAGAAAGGTTTCACTTTTTTATAAGTACTCCTGTTGCTCTGGCTTTTGGCTTAGGAATGGCTATAGGACACTTTTGGGATGGAATTATTTATAATTTTAGCTTTAAAGGACAGGAAAAATATTATCCTGTCTTTAAGATTAATGACACAAGGTTAAGGAGTATTTTTTAAAAATGTTTAATTTTAGCTTTTCCACACTTATGTATGAATTTGAAGTTTTAAACGAATTTCAAACTCCGTACTTTCTTGGTTCAACATTTAGAGGTATTTTAGGGAAAAGACTAAAAAAATCTGTATGTATTAAACCTTTTGAAGACTGTAAAAAGTGTGAGTTTAAGCTTTCATGTCCATACATATCTATATTTGAGACAGAATATTTTCTTAATAAACCTTCAAAATATGTGATAAGACCACCTTACGAAAAAAAATATTTAAAGGAAGGAGATAAGATAAATATAGAAATAACACTCCTTGGTGATACAGCTAACTACTGGGAGTTTATAACAGCTTCTTATTCAGGGATTATAAACCTAGGTAAAGAAAGATATGTTAAGCTTAAGAACATATACTTCTTTCACCCTTTTGAAAGAAAATATTATTCTGTAAAAAGTTTTGTACCAAAGTTTGAAGCTAAAGAGTTCTTTAATGAAAAGCTACCTAAGAATAGCTTAGATATAAAAATCTTTCCTACATATATAAAATTGCAGGGAAAAAACATAAAATATTCAGAGTTTGATAAAAATGTTTTTATTAAAGCATTAATAACAAGAATTTCTAATGTATCAAAAAATTATGGTGAAAAAAATGGAAAAATATTTTTAGATAAAGAAAAATTTGATTTTTTACCAAAATCATTAAAACCTTCTCCAATGAAGAGATGGTCTAACAGGAAAAAAACCAGTATGACTATACCAGCTTTTGAAGGTTATGTGCAGATAAAAGGCGATTTATCACAGATATATCCTTATCTAAAAATTATAGAAACAATCAATCTCGGTAAATCAGTTAGTTTTGGTCTTGGAAAAGTAAATATACTTTAAACTTCCTTAATAACATACAACAGCTCTTTTTTCACCTGTTTTAATAAATCTTCGTTTTGGATTTTTGCTTTATCTTTTGTCCGAACATAAAATGCATCTCTTGCTCTTATTCCTTGAGTAGATACCTTTGCTATATGTACATATAAATTAAACTTATCAAAAACTTTTATAATGTCATATAAAAGCCCTATTCTATCTTCTGCAGAAATATCAAAAATCGTATAACTGTCAGACATTTCATTATCTATTTTTACAAATGTAGGTGGCGGAATTGTAGAAGGTCTAAAGCCTTTTTCTCTCCTTCTTTCAAGGTCTTCTAAAGAAATCCTTCCAGCAAGTACCTCTGTAAGTAGATTTATAAATTCGTTATATTTAACTTCATCTATAGGTTCTAAAGACGGTTTTGATACTTGAAGGTCGATGAGAACTACACCATCCTTTCTTGTATACGAATATACAGAAAGGATATTAACATTCATAGCACTCAATATACCTGTAATAGTTAGTAGTGGATTTTCAAGTGTATCTACAGCTATAACAATTTCTGAAAATCCGGAACCTGCTATTTTCTCAAATGATACCTGAATATCTCCGGTTTTCAACAACTCTTCTTCTAACTTAATATGTTTCAACATATCCTCAACTGGAGTAACCAGCAGATAATAATCACTTATTCTTGAAAGATGGTAAATAGCTCGTTCTTCTCCAAATTCTTCCTTTAAAGCTAATATTAGCTTTTCCTTCTTTTCCTTTAATTTCCTTTGCTGTAATTCTTCTACAGAAATCCCTTTTTCTAATACTTCAAGTGTTTTATAGTATAGTTCCCATAATAAAGAGTCCTTCCACTCATTCCATACATTAGGACCTACAGCATTAGCATCACAAAAAGTCAGGACAGTTAACATCTTTAATAATTCTTTATTTTTTATAAGTTTTACAAAGTTTTGAATAACCTTTGGGTCATTTATATTTCTTCTTTGGGATATCTTTGCCATTTCTAAGTGATGTAATACAAGGAAGCTTACTATTTCCTGGTCTCTTTTTGAATAACCAAATCTCTTTAATATATCTTTTGACATCTGAGATCCAAGTACACTATGGTCTGTTTTATGCCCTTTACCTATATCATGTAAGAAAACAGCCCACACAAGAAGGTCTTTTCTTTCTATATCTTTATAAAGTTCATACATAGCTTTTCTCTTAGGGTCATCTTGCTTTTTTAAGTTTTCCAGCTCTTCTACCGCTTTTATAGCATGTGCATCTGTTGTATATTTGTGATATCCATCGTATTGAAAGTGGCATCTTTGATATCCAAATTCTGGTATCAGCTCTTCTATAACATAGAACTCTTGCATCTTTCTTAGAGTTCTTGGAAGACCTTCAGGAGTACTAAAAATCTCTCTTACCAGTTTTTGTAATTCTGGGTTATCTAAGTGTTTTTTTAGTTTTTTCTCATTTTTTCTTATTAAATACTCTAATTCAGAAGAAAAATCTAAAGCGTATTCCTTATAATACCTGAAAGCTTTTAATATATTTACAGGATTTTTTTCAAATTTTTTTTCATTGTATATAGTAAGCTCTGTAGTAGTCCTTACAAAAACATCATCTATAGGTTCTGCTATCTCAAAATCATGTTCATGTGTCAAAGCTTTTAAAATTCTTTTTGTAATTGTGTTTATAGATTTTGCATTCAGATAGTATAGTTTCATCATACTTTCAACACTTTCTCTAAGTTCTTCTTCATCATCAGGGTCTTGTACATATCCTAATTTTTTAGCTACTTCTTCTTGTAAAGGAAATACAAGAACATCACACTTTTTATTGCATATTAAATGCATCTGATTTCTTATTCTTAAGATAAAATCATAAGCTCGCATAAGTTCATCATATTCTTCATCAATAATAATATTGTTCTCAACGAAATATTTATAATCTTCTACATCATCTAAAACCTTAGCTATCCAGAAAACCTCATGAAAATCTCTTAAGCCTCCTTCACCTTCTTTTACATGAGGTTCCATCATATATATACTACTACCTGTAGCCTGATACCTCATTTTTCTTGCTTTTAGTGTAGCTTCTATATAAGCCTTCCTTTTTGATCTGATAAGTTTTTTGAACTTTTCTATTAAATCCTCATAAATTTCTTTATTACCAAATAAAAATCTTCCTTGAAGTAAAGAAGTTGCTACAGTAAGGTCTTCATTTGAAAGTTCTATAAATGTTTTTATATCTCTAGGAGAAAAACCTATATCAAGTTTTAAATCTAAAAGAGAGTAATAAAAACTTTCTATCCCTGCTTTTAAAGACTCAAAATCACTATCCTTAAAAACCAGAGACACATCTATATCAGATTTAAAACAAAGCTCCTGTCTTCCGTATCCACCAAGTACAACAATAGCTACATCTTTTTCATTAGGGAATGAAAGTTGTGCAAGCTTTTTTATAGTTTCATCAGTTAAGTCAGAATGCTTCCTTACAATCTCAAGACCAGAGGCACCAGAATAATGTTCCTGTATGAGCTCTTGTTTTTTATCAAAATAATTTTGAAGAATTTTTTGTCTATCATCTATATTCAATACTTCCATCATTTTCTCCCTACAGCTTTCTTTATTTCATCTAAAGAAATTTTATAATATATAGGTCTTCCATGTGGACATAAATTTGGATTATTTGTTTTTATCCACATTTCTAATAAACTTGCTGCTTTTTCTTTATTCAGTCTATCTCCAGCTGTTATTGATTGTTTACAGGCTATCATACTAAATATTTCTTCTACAGGAAGATACAGTTCACCAGTTTCTAAAATATCCTTTAAAGCTTCTTCAGCTGCAGAAATTGATATATCTGCAGGAACAGCCTGCACAAAAACCATAGGTTCTTTTATATCAAACTTATAGCCTATTTTTTCCAATCTATCCTTAAAAGATACTAACTTTGCTAACTGGTCTGGTGTTAGCTTCAATGGTACAGGAACTATAAGCTTTTGAGAAGGAATATATCCTTTCTCCATATACTGATTTAAAAGAAGCTCATACAAAATCCTTTCATGAGCTACATGTTGGTCTATTATGTAAAGCTCTCCATTGTAGTAAACTATCAAAAATGTATCTTCTACCTGTCCTATTATCTCAAATTTACCCTTTTTATCTAAATTGTAGACAGACGTTTCCTGTTTTAAGGTATCCTGAAAAGAAACTGTGTGAGTTTTAAATGGATTTAAATTTTCCTCTAATGCTCCTTTTACAAGGTTAACTACAGGTGCTTCTTTTCTAAATTTAACCTCTAGCTTTGCAGGATGTACATTATGGTCAACAAAATATGGTGGAAGTTCTATAAAGAGAAGGTAAAAACTATTTCCTATCAGTTTTTTTATCTGTTTTTGAATTAATGCACTTTTTACCGGACGACCATTTATATAAAGATAACTTTTTTTTGTTTCATTTCCTAATGATATAAAACCTTCTACTTTTCCTAAGGCATTTTCATAATTTATTTTTGTAAGATTGTTTATTATCTTTTGTGGGAATATGGATTTTAGTCTTTCTTCTAATGTTGTTGGGTATAGATTGTAAAGCTCTTTTCCATCAATATAAATCTTAAAATGCTTCTGTGGATGTCTTAAAACATATTTTGTAAAAACATCAAGTATATGAACAAGTTCTGTTCTTTCTGATTTTAAGAATTTTGCCCTTGCAGGAACATTATAAAAAATGTCCCTAACTTCTACTAATGTTCCAATAGAGCTACCTTTTTCTGTGAGAGATTTAATTTTTCCTCCCTCTATTATAAGTTCATGTCCTATAGGTTCGTCTATCGTTCTTGACAAAATTCTAAACTTAGAAACAGAAGATATGCTTGCTAAAGCTTCTCCTCTAAAGCCATATGTTGTAATATAAAATAAGTCTTCTTCAGACCTTATTTTGCTTGTTGCAAATCTACTAACTGCATTTACTATATCTTCTCCTGATATACCCTCTCCATTATCTTTTACAGAAATCAATCTTTTTCCACCTTTTTCTATATATACTTCAATTAGCGTTGCTCCTGCATCTAAGGAATTTTCAATTAACTCTTTTAAAACATTTGCAGGTCTTTCTACAATTTCTCCTGCTGCTATTTTATTAATAACTTCTTCTGGAAGTTTTTTTATTTTCAACTTTTACCTCTTGTTAGATTAAATTCATCGTGTTATTTTATACCTAAAATTTAAGAAATTTATAAAAAAAATCTAAAGGAGGGTGAGAGAGATGGCAGTTAAAAAACTAGAAAAGTCCGAATGGGAAGAGTATTTTAACAAAGCATCAAAAAATCTTGGGGCAAAAGAAGTCCAGATTGAAATTGTAAGTCCTGAAGTTGGAGACCAGGTTGAAACAGAATGGCAACCTATTATCGGTTTATCCTATGACCCAAAAGATGATGAATTTGAAGTAGCTGGTGAAAAACATGACCATCTTATACCAAAACCTGTGGAAATATATGTTGAAGAAGATGTTGACGGAATTAAGGTAGTTGAAGTAGTACAGGAAGATGGAACAAAACATATAATAAGGCTTAGAACTCCACCGGCACTTCCAGAGGAATAATAAAGGTAGCCCTTTTAGGGCTACTTCCATTCTACAAAAACTTCCATAATTTATTTTAAAAGTATAAAAAAAAGGGGTATTATCCGATGCTAAAAAACATCCTTGTTGTTCTATTTTCTTTAGTTTTTATCAGCTTTTCCTATGCTCAGCTTAAGATTGACCCAAGGATTGTTGTTTTTGACCCTACATCTGTAGGAGATAAATCAGACAAGGAAAAAATAACTGTTAAAAATGAAGGTGATGAAAGAATTCTTATAGGAGATGTAGACATAGTTGGAGGAGACAAAGATGACTTTGATATTACCAATGAGGATTGTGAAGGAGAAATTTTAAGTGAAGGTGAAGAATGTAAAATTAAAGTAAGATTTGAACCACAAAGTAAAGGTGTAAAATTAAGTGTCCTAAAGTTTGAATCTGCAACCTATAGAGGTGGTTTAGAATTAGACTTTAATGAAAATTTTGTATTTCTTGCAGGATTTGGTACAGAAAGTACAGACCTAGAGGTAGACCCAGAAACTCATGAATTTAAAAATATGGAAGTCGGCGATGAAGAAACAGTAATTATCAGATTAAAAAATAAAGGTGATGATACAATCAAAATAAAAGATTATGAACTTAAAACATTAAATTTAGGAAAAATAGTCCGTACTAAAAAGGAAGAATTTGAGATTAATGAAAATGGTGGTATTCGTCCCTGTGGTACTATGAAACCCACACTAGACCCTAATGAATACTGTACTATAGAGATAACTTTTAAACCAAAAAAACATGGATATAAACTTGCTGCATTGTTATTTGAGACTGATGAAGAAGATTCACCTGTAAATGGTGTTGTATTCTATGGTGATGTTGATAAAGAAAGTGATAGTGATGATGGTATACTTGGCGGATGTAGCTTTGGTAATGTAGCAACAGTTCCTTTATATTTAGTAATTCCTTTACTTATGTTATTTAGAAGATTTAGGGCTTAATTTTTTGCAATATATTTATCAGGTTTTTCTTTATAATAGTACATAATTCTATCAACTAAGTCTTTTAAAAGTGGGGCTGAAACAGTCCCACCTCCTATAAATTCCCATTTTCTTATTTTTTTTGGTTCGTTTACAAAAATCACTATTGTAAACTTTGGATTATCAGCTGGAAAATAACCTGCAAACCATGTATAAAACTTTTCATTAGAAAGAGCTTTTATCTTTGGGTCATATTTTTGAGCTGTTCCTGTTTTTCCAGCTATAGAAAAATACTTTGATTTACCAAGTCTGGCTGTTCCTTCTTCCACAACTAATTTTAATGTTTTTTGTAGCCAGTTCACACTCTTATCACTAAGAACCTTTCCGAACACTTTTATTTTCTTTTTTTCAACTACATTTCCATTAGAATCAATAATTTCTTTTACAAGTCGTGGTTTTATAAGAAATCCTCCATTTGCAATTGCTGAATAAGCTACTGCAACCTGAATAATAGTTGCTGTCCATGATTGACCTATTGAGGTATATGCAACATTTACAGGTCTTAAATCTTCTCTTAAGATACCTGAGGCTTCTCCTGGAAATGTATGTGTAGATTTTCCAAATCCTAAATCTCTAAGTTTTTTATAAATAGATTTATAATCTAATGATAAAGCTATCTTTATAGTACCAATATTTGAGGACTTAATTATAACTTCCTCAGCTGTTAGATATTTAAATTTTTTGTGGTCTTTTATTCTTACACCATCGATTACAATTTTACCTTTTTCGCAGTATACCCTTTTAAAATCTGACAATTTATTTTCATCGATAGCTTCTGCAAGGATAAAAGGTTTTGCAAGAGAGCCTACTTCATATGCATTGTGAAAAATTATATTTTTATGGCTTCTAAATTTCCAGTATACATTCGGGTCATAATTAGGATATGTAGCAGCTGCTATTATATCTCCTGTATAAGAATCCATTATCAATACAGCTGCTTCTTTTGGTCTTCTTTTTTTTACAAGTTTTTCTAAGGCTGTTTCTACTATATATTGAATGTTAGAATCTATAGTCAGTACAGCATGATAGTTAGGTTTTGATTTTTTTAGTATCTGAGTGCTTATTGGATTTCCTCTACCATCTTTTAATACGGAAATCTCAACAACGCCTCCTCCAAGGGTGTTATTTAACAAAAATTCTGTAGCTGCTGCACCTTTTCCTGTATCTTTTCTGACAAAACCTACAGTTGTTCCAGCAAGAGATTTATATGGATAAAATCTTTTTGTAGTTTCAATAACTCCAAAATTCCATGCTTTTAATTGTTTCCTAAGAAATAAAAGCCTTTCTTTTAGATTTATATCTACATTATCAGCTAAAACTACATACCCTTTTTTAGATGTAAGTTTTGATAAAAGTTCATATTTAGATAATCTTAAAATTTTAGACAAATTTTCTGCTAAATCTCTTTTTTGCTTATCAGATAAATATTTAGGAAGTGCATATAGTTTTAAAGTTTTCACACTTATGGATAAAACTTTTTTATTTGTATCGTATATAATTCCTCTAGGTAATACTATTTTTTCTTTTTGAAAGTACTGTTTTTGAATGTAAGCTATATATTTATCTCTTGCAATTACCTGAAAGTATAAAAGTCTAAGTATAATTACGAAAGATAGAAAAACAAAAACTAAAAGAATAAATTTGACTCTTTTTTCATTCATCTATTGGTATAAACTTTATTGAATCATAGTCTACAGGTATCATATGAAGCTTTTCTTTTGCTAATATTTCTATTCTCTTTGGTGAAGATAAAATTGTAATATCCCTTTCTAGTTTTAAATTTTCAACTAACAAAATATTTTTTTGCTTAGTTAATTGTATTATTGTTTTTTCTTTTTTTATATACATAGTGTTGTAGTAAATAAGAAAGGATATTAAAGAAACTATAAGAAAAAAGTACAGAAAATACTTCTTTATAACAGTTAAATCTCTTTTTACTTCTGTAAGTACTCCCACCTTTTGATTGGATTTTACTTTATACGCTCTCATAACTAAACCCTCTCTATAACCCTTAATTTTGCACTTCTTGAAGGAGGGTTTTCTTTTATCTCGTCCTCCTTCGGTACAATAGGTTTTTTCGTTAAGTTTTTGACTTTCTTTAATTTTTCGTATTCTTTAAATATTTTTTTCGTTATTCTATCTTCCAGTGAATGAAATGATATTACTGCCATTATACCACCTTTGTCAAGTCTTTCTATCGCTTTCATTAAGGCAGTTTCTAACTCTGAAAGTTCATCATTAACCTCTATACGAATAGCTTGAAAAGTACGGGTTGCCGGATGTATACGCCCATAACGAGCTTTTCTTGGATATGCATGAAAAATTATATTTTCTAATTCTTTAGTTGTTTCAATAGGTTTTTTCTTTCTATAGTTTACAATTGCTGAAGCTATTTTTTTATAAAATCTCTCTTCCCCATAATCTTTTATAATTTTTTCTAACATATGTTGCGGATATTTATTTACTACTTCATAGGCAGTTAGAGACTGAGTTTTATCCATTCTCATATCAAGAAAATCATCTCTTTGAAAACTAAAACCTCTTTCAGTTTTTAACTGGAACATAGATACACCTAAATCAAACAAAAAACCTCCAACTTTATCAATACTTAGTTTATCTAAAACTTTATCTAAATCTTTAAAAGAGGATTTTACTAATGTAAATCTACCTTCAAACTCTTTTAGTCTCTCATAAGCTTTTTCAAGTGCATAGTCATCCTTATCTATACCTATTATTTTCTTTTCCGGAAAATTTTTTAATATTAGGTATGAATGCCCTCCACCACCAACAGTTGCATCAACTATAGTATTACCTTTGGTAAGTTTAAAAAACTCAATAATCTCTCTGTGTAAAACAGGATAATGCTGTATTTTATCAGTCATAGCTATTTTATTTATTTTAAGAGCTGTTTTCTAAGCTTTAAAAATATTCCATTGTCTATTTTAAACAACTGGTCGTATATGTATATCTCTACTGATGGTTTTCTTCTTTTTTTCTTATATAAAAAAGGTATTATCTCTGGATATTCTTTTATTTTTTCATAACACTCTTTTTTAGAAAAAACGGAACAAATTCCAGAAAGTATAATAGCAGTAAGCAGTAAATCTATATCTATCTCTGGATAGTTATCATACATGCATAAAGCTAACGACAAAACAGAAGCAGTCCTTTCTAATACTCCACCTTTGTAGTTTCTACCTTTGTAATCTTTTAAAGTTTCTAGTTTTTCCCTAATTTGCTTATCAAATAAAAATCTACTTACAAGTTCTTTGTATTTTTTCTTTTTTATATTGTTGTATCCAATCTCTAACTGATTCCACAAAAACTCATAAGAATATGGCGTTTGTTCTATCACTGTAATACTCTTGGATTAATCCGTATATCACTTTCTTTTTTTAATCTGTCTATATACATCTGGATGTATGTATTGAACTTTTCATTTTCTACAAGTTTTCTTAAAGACTTTCTTGTTTTCTCAAGTTCCTCTTTAGAAGGAGGTTTTTTCTGTGTAAGTTCTACTATAACTACACCACCTCTTGATAAAAATGGTTCAGAAACAGAGCCCGGTGATAATTTAAAAATTTCCTTTACTGCTTCATTTGAAAGACCATATTTTGCAGAAAATATCTGCAATTTTTCATTTTCTATGTTTTCTACTTTAGGAGAGTAATCTTTCACAATATCCTGCAAATTTTGCTTTTTAAGTTGTTTTTTTAGCTGATTTAATAACTGTTTTGATTTTTCTTCTCTTTTTTCTACACTTAGTTTTGCAATAATTTTATCTTTTACCTTATCAAGAGGAAGAGGTTTTGAATAATCTCCCTCATATTTTAAAAGATAAAAAGCATCTTTTTCTTTAAGTAAAGATATGTTCTTTTCTTTTGAAAGTTTCCTTATTTCTTTTAAAAACTTTTCATCTAAAGATTGATTTCCTTTTTTATCTATGAAAACTACATCATCAAATATTTTAGTTAATCCCTCTTTTTCTTGTAATTCCTTATTTTGTTTTAGTTTCTGGTATATCTGTTTTACTAGATTTTGAGCTTTTTCCTTTCCAAGTTTTTTCACATCTACTTTATAGATAACTATTTTTTTTCCTTTTTCTCCAGAAAACTCATTTTTATGTTCTTCATAATATTTTTTAATTTCTTCATCTGATATATCAATAGAAACAGGAAATATATACACTTTCCCTGATATCTGTGTAAGCTGTTTTTTGGAGAAACTATCTATTTCATCATCTGTTATGTAAAATGACGATTTTAAAAGAGTTATTATATGTTTTGTGGTTAAATCTTTTCTTATCATCTCCTCAAATATAGAAGGATTTAATCCAGCAGACCTTAAAGCAGATAAGTATTTTTCTTTACTGAACTTTCCATTTTCATAAAATGCATCAAAACTTAAAATGGCTTTTTTAACTTCTTCTCTTGTTGCTACTATTCCTTCTTTTTTAGCCTCTTGATATAGGAGTTCTTTAGCTATAAGATTTTCAAGGGCTTGACTGTATATAATCTTTTTCATTGAAGCCAAATCTACACCCTGAGCTTCTAGATTGTTTGCAATATTTTCATACTCTCTTTGAAGTTCCTGAAAGGAAATTTCCTTTCCATTTACTACAGCAGCTCCTGTTATTGCTCCACCTGCAATCTTATAAACTACAAGAGCTACAATACCTGTTCCTACAAAAGCAAATGCTGTTATAAAAAGGACAAATTTTAATGTTTTGGATTTTGCGATTTTATCAAACATCTGAACTCCTTATATAATGCTTTTTTCATAATATGTAAGTAGCTTTTTGAAT
>JALSSG010000136.1 GCA_026984355.1 Hydrogenothermaceae bacterium | reverse complement strand
GGTAAAACAAACGACCCTTTGTGTGAGATACATCAAGAATTACACCATTTATATCTAAATGGAATACCAATACAAACTAAAAGAAATTTCTTCAGAGAAACGTACTATTTTTCCTATGACAAACCACTCCTAAAACAAACAATTTCAGAAATTTTTAAACCACCTAAACATTTAGCCTAAAATTCTTTCGGACTATTCTGTCTTTTTTAGACAACCATTAATCTATGGAGGCTAAATGTTATTTCCAATAATTTTATTTTTATTCTTTTTTATAGGATGTGAAGTCCCTGAATTTAATTATAAAAGTTTCAATTCTTATTCTAAATGTAAAAATTTAGAAAGTCGCCTTTATTCCAATTACGGAAAGCCAGATATAGTAAGGACAGGTAAATCTTTATCGGTTTTTGAATGGTATGTAAAAGAAAAAATTCTGATTTTTAAAAAATTCAGGTCTGGTTCTTGTAATTTAAGAGTTATAAAAATTGGAGGTTAAGATGGTAAAAAAGATAATTTTTGTGTTCCTGTTAATTAAAATAGCTTCTGCTGAAACGTTAGATGAAGTTATAAATACAGCCCTTGTAGAAAGTCCATTTCTAAAAAGCTACATCTATCAGGCTCAGTCTGTAGAAGGAGAGATAAAAAAAGCCAAATCTTTACCAAATCCAGAACTAAACATTGAGTTTGGAAGGATATACTCACAGATAGATGGAGAAAGTGGATTTAATATCACAAACTTTTCTATTCAACAACCCCTTAGACTGTGGGGAGAAAGGAAATTCGCAGTTTCTTCATCAAAACTAAAAAAACAGGCTTTTGACAGCTTTTACCAGTTTCAAAAAAATACTCTTTTATCAAATATCTACAAAACCTTTTATAAAGCTTTATCTATCAATTACCAGATTAAAGTAAAAAAACAGGAAATCTCTACCCTTGAAAACCTATATGAGTTCTTGCAAAAAAGCTATCAGCTTGGAGAGATAACACAGCTTGATGTATTTAGAGTAGAAAAAGATTTAAATCTTGCAAAAGTCCAGCTTGAAAAACTAAAAGCAAATTATCAAGCACAGCTAAACACACTTTCAGCCTTAGCAGGAAAGCAGATAAAAAGTGTTAAAGGGAACATTTATTCTTTTAAAGAAATAAAAGATATAAACATAACAAACCTTCCAGAAATCGTTTATCTAAAAAGGCAGATAGAAAGCATAAACTACCAGATTAAAAGACAAAAAGCTCTGTCAAAGCCAAAAATAAGCGTTGGTTTTGTAGCAGGAGAAGACGAGGTTGACCTTGGAAAGTATGATTTTGGAGTAGCTATAAACTCAACTATTCCAGTCTTTTATAGAAGACAGGGAGAGATTATAACCCTTGTAAACCAGAAAAAGATGATAAATCAAAAAATTAAACAAAAAGAGCTTGAATATAAAGCAATTTTAAAAAGTATAAAAAAGCAGATTTTCATATTAAAAAACCAGCTAAAAAAGGTAGAAAACAAAGTTTTACCTTCAATATCAGATGCTTTAAAACTTGCTGAAAAAAGCTACAAACTAAGGGCAATAACATTTTTAGACTACTCAACAATACGCCAGCAGTATTACCAGACCCTTTACTACAAAATTGATTTAGCTTTAGAAATCCAAAACCTTTACAGTGATTACATAAAAATAGGAGGTTTAAGATGAGAGTTTTAATCATATTAAGTTTAATTTTCTTATCATTTACATCTTTTGCAGAAGAAGGAGAGCAGATACAAAAGGTAAAAATTCCACAGGACATAATAAAACAGCTTGATATAAAAACCCAAAAAATACAAAAAAGAGTTTTAAAAATAACAAAAAAATATCCAGCTATTGTTAAAGATGACCTTACATTATCACAGGTTATTTATTCACCAATAGATGGACTTGTAAAAAAACTTTTTGTAAAAGAAGGGGACAAAGTTAAAAAAGGACAAAAACTTGCACTTATATACTCACCAAAATTAGTAGAGCTAAAATCTCAGCTTTATCTTGCAAAGGTTCAGTTAAACAGTTCTAAACAGATTTTTGAAAGGGAAAAGAAGCTTTATGAAGAAAAAGTAGTTCCATACTCAAGATTTTTTGAGGCAAAGATAAATTATGAAAATGCAAAAGGAAAAGTTAAAGCTTTAGAAAAAACACTTTTAGCTTTTGGAGAGTTTGAAAATGAACTTTTAGTTTTAAGGGCAGGCATAAACGGTTATGTGGCAAAACAAAATGTTGTTCTTGGAGACAGCGTAAATTTAAACAAACAGCTTTTTAAAATCCATTCCCATGAAAGACTATGGGTTGTTGCCTTTGTTCCTGTAGTAGATACAGATATTTTCAGAAAAGGATTAAAGGTAGATGTTATCTCACCTCTTGGAAAAACTAAAGCTACTGTTGATTTTATAAGCCACAGTGTAGACCCTGACACAAAAAGAGTTGAAGTGAGAACTATAGCTGATAATACAAAAGAAACTTTAAAACCAAATATGTTTGTTGATGTCGTTATATCAAAAACTCTTCCAGAAAAACTTTATATCCCTGTTTCTGCAGTAGTTTTCAATGAAGGAAAGGTCTTTGCTTTTGTTTTTGAAAATGGAGAGTTTTTTCCAGTTGAGATAAAGATAGGAAAGAGAGTTGAAGATTACTATGAAGTATTAAGCGGCTTAAAAGAAGGTGATGAAGTTGTAGTAAAC
>JALSSG010000135.1 GCA_026984355.1 Hydrogenothermaceae bacterium | reverse complement strand
CCAGAACTTCTTGCAGACCTAATATCCAAATGGCTTAAAGAGGAAGGGAAATGATGCTTGAGCTAGAAGATTTTAATAATATCATTTCTGTAAAAGAAAAAATAAAAGAAGAAGAAACAAAAGAACAGATAGAAAAAAAATATATTGAACAAATCCAGAGCATAAAAAAAGAATACCAGCAAAAGCTAAAAGAAGAAGTAGAAAAAGCATATAAAAAAGGTTTTGAAGAAGGAATAAATAAAGCCAATACCCAGCTAAAAAGAGAATACCAATTACAGCTACAGGAAATAGTAAAAGAAAAAGAAAGTGAAATACAGTATGTTCTATCAAAACTAAAAAGTATAGAAGATAGCTTAAAAGAAAGATACTTAGAATATATAAACAATATAAGAGAAATCATACTAGATAGCCTTTCAGAAATATTAGAGCTTTTATACATTGATTCCCACAATCAGCAAAACATAACAAAAGCTATAGAAACTATACTTTTAGAATTTAAAGACCAGAATAAAATTGAAATACAAGTCAGTGAAACTCTGTATCCTCTTTTAAAAGACACATTTAAAAATGTAAAGAAAAATCCTCAGCTTGAAAATGACGACTTTATTATAGATTTTGGAGATTTTCAGATAGAAAACAAAGTAAAAGAAAAACTAAAAATAATAAAAGATGAAATTAAAAGAGAGATTAAAAAGCTTACCCAGGTATAAAGTAATAGGAAAAGTTTCTGGTGTTACAGGTCCTGTAATAGAAGCCATACTACCAAAAGTTTCTATAGGAGATTCATGTACATTAGAAAATGGTCTTGAAACAGAAGTTGTAGGATTTAAAAACGGAAAAACACTTTTAATGGCGTTTGATGACACAAAAGGAATAAAAGTAGGAAGTAAAGTATATGCAAACCTTCATCCAATAACTATAGGTGTTGGAAAAGACCTTCTTGGTACTGTAATAGACCCTTTTGGAAACCCATTAAACAAAGAATACATAGAGTACGAAAACTGCTTTTATCTGAAAAACGATTTTATAAACCCTTTTCTCAGAGAGAGAATAAAACAACCTCTTGATGTTGGAATAAGAAGTATAAATTCCCTTCTTACCATCGGCAAAGGTCAAAGAATTGGAATTTTTGCAGGTGCAGGAGTTGGAAAAAGTACATTACTTGGTATGATAGCAAGATATACAGAAGCAGATATAAATGTTATAGCTTTAATAGGAGAAAGAGGAAGAGAAGTAAAAGAGTTTATAGAAGATAACCTTGGAGAAGAAGGGTTAAAAAAATCTGTAGTAATCACAGCCACCTCAGAACAAACACCACTGGCAAAAATAAGAGCTGCCTTTGCAGCAACAGCAATAGCCAATTACTTTTCTAATCAGGGAAAAAATGTCCTCTTTCTACTGGACTCCTTAACAAGACTTGCAATGGCTCAAAGGGAAATCGGACTGGCTGTTGGAGAACCACCAACAACAAAAGGATATACACCATCAGTATTCTCTCTATTACCGAAAATAATAGAACAGGCAGGGAACTTTAAAGGAAGAGGAAGCATAACAGGTATATATACGGTTCTTGTAGAAGGAGATGATATACACTCAGACCCAATAGGAGATGCAGCTCTTGGCTTTTTAGATGGTCATATTATTTTATCAAGAGAACTTGCAAATAAAAGAATTTATCCTGCCATTGATGTACAAAAAAGTGTAAGCAGACTTGTAAACCAGCTTGTAGATGAAGAAATACTAAACTACCAGAGTCTTTTTATAGAACTTCTTTCAACATATAAAGAAGCAGAAGACATGATAAATTTAGGACTTTACAAAAAAGGAACTTCCCCAAAAATAGACCTTGCTATAGATATGTATCCTAAATTAGAAAACTTTTTAAAGCAGACTATAAATCAATCTGTAAATCTACAGTCCAGTTTTTCTCAACTAAAAAATCTTATTGACGAAATAAAGAAAGAAGGAGGTCAAAAGTATGGAATTAGCTGGGATTAATAAAGAAACACAACCAAAAATAGTAGATGCCAATTACGACAACTCAAAAATGGAAAAAGAAGATTTTCTTAAAGTACTTTTGGCAGATATAAAATGGCAAAACCCTATGGATGTAAATGATATAAATGATTTTATAAATAACAGCGTAAAACTAAGAGAAATAGAAATACTAAATAATTTTGAGGACACAATAAATGCACTAAAAGAGCTAAATGGTTCAAACTCTCTTTTAATGGCTTCAAATTTAATTGGAAAAAAAATAGTGTACGAAGGAAATAAAACATATATAGAAAATGGAAAAGGAGAAATATCCTTCAAATTAGAAGATTTTGCAGATAAGGTAAAAGTTTCTGTAGTTGATAAAGATGGAAATGTAGTAGAAGAAAAAAGTTTTCAATTTCTAAGCCCAGAAGAAACCTATCCAGTAGAAATAGACAATCCTTCCTTAGAGGATGGTTATTATCAAGTTTATGTAGAAGCTTACAAAGGAGAAGAAAAGATAAAAAGTACTGTTTTCTCTAACGCATATGTAGAAGGAGTTTTAAAAGATAATGCAGAAATAAAAATTTTATTTTCAGATAACTTTATATCAATTGATAAGATAAAACAGATAGGAGGTTAAAAAAATGATACAGTCCTTTTATACTGGCAGTTCAGGATTAGGTGCAAATAAAGAATGGCTCTCAGTAATTTCAGATAATATCTCTAATGTAAATACAATTGGATTTAAAGGAGAAAGAGTAAACTTTGAAGACCTCATAGCAAGTTCTATAACATCTTTTAACAATGGAGCACCAAAAAATTCTGAAATAGGCGGAGGAGCATTTGCAACAAGTACAACAAAAGATTTTGCACAGGGCGCTTTAATGAACACAAACAGCGCAACAGACTTAGCTTTAGATGGAGAAGGGTTTTTTATGGTTAAAGACAGTCAGGGTGTTGTGTATTACACCAGAGCAGGCCAGTTTAGAAAAGATGCAGATGGAAGTCTTATAAACACAGGAGGTTTAAAATTATTAGGTTGGGCTTTAGATGAAAATGGAAACATAGCAGGAGCTTTAAATGAAATAAAAATTCCAAATGATATGAAGCCTAAGGTTACAACAAAATTAGAATTTAAAGAACCTACAAATTTAGATGCAAATTCAAAAATTATTACAGATACATTTGATACAGGAGATGCAAACACATACAGTTATGTAAACTCTGTAACTATATACGATTCTTTAGGTGTATCTCACGAAGCTCAGTTTTACTTTGTACACTCAGGTTCTAACCAGTGGAGAGTTTTTGGACTTTTAGATGATGAACCTCTTCAATTCACTGTTCCAGGTGATACAAATACATATAATGCACTTCTTGTTGAATTTAACGGAGTAGGTCAGATTAATTCTGTAAAAGGATACGGTGTAAATACAGACCAATCACTAGCAGGAGAAAGTGATACATCAGATTTAGGTGTAATAAATCTTAGCAACACACCTATACTTCCAGGTTCTTTAGTTATTACAGAGTATAACGATGGAACAACAAATATCTCTGTAAACTGGATAGATGATGGACACGGAAACATAATAGACTTAAACAATGACAATAGAGTAATCGGAAGTATAAGCTATGACGATGGAAAAATAATTATAAACCAATTTGCTGGAAGCGGTAATACAGAATCGCTTACTACAGGAAGTTATAAAACTTATGATACTACAGTATCAACCAACACAATACCACCAGAAAACATTGCAATGGTGGCTATTCCTACAAACAATCCAAACTCAGCCACCTTAAACACAGGAGGAAACCCAATTTCCTTTAACATGAACTTTGATAGTATAAAACAGCTTGATTCAGAGTTTATATTCTATGCTCAGCAAGATGGGTATGCAAAAGGAGACCTTCTTTCTACATCTATAAGTGAAGATGGTATAGTAAGAGGTGTTTACTCAAATGGACAGGTTAGGGATATAGCAAGAATAGCTGTTGCTACATTTAACGATAAAGAGATGCTAGTTAGAAAAGGAAATAATTTATATCTACCAAACAGTCAAACTTTTACACCTATAATAGTTCCTGGTGGAGTAATATCAAAAGTAAGAAGTGGATTTTTAGAACTATCTAATGTTGATATATCAAAAGAATTTATAAATCTTATAACAGCTCAGAGAGCTTATCAGGCAAATGCAAGAACAATAACAACATCAGACCAAGTATTACAGGAAACTATGAACCTTAAGAGGTAATGAAATAAATGGCTGAAGAAAATCAAAACGTAGAACAAGAAGAAAAAAAAGGTGGCGGGAAGAAAAAACTTATAATCTTCCTGCTTCTTTTTCTTATACTTGGTGGAGCAGGAGGAGGTGCAGCATATAAATTCTTGATACTTGATAAACAAAACAAGGAAGAAGATAAAGCAGAAAAAATAGTAGAAGAAATAAAAAATATAGAAGAAGTTGGTATTCAGTATGACCTTGGTTCATTTATAGTAAATCTGGCTGATAAAGATGCAGATAGATACTTAAAAATAGCTATAGTGTTAGAAATTCAAGATGAAAAAGTAAAAATGGAAGTAGAAAAACGCCTACCTCAAATAAAAGATGTTATCACCACACTACTGTTTACAAAGACTTCGCAGGATTTAAAAAGTCCAGAAGGTCTTGAAAGATTAAAAGAAGAGATACTAAAAAGAGTGAATGCTATACTACCTATAGGCGGTGTAAAAAACGTATACTTTACAGAATTTGTAATACAAACAGCATGATGGAAAAACAAATAGTAGAAAAACTAAATCAGCTTAAATTCTTAGAAGATATAGAACTTAGAGTTTCTGTATCTGTCGGAACGGTACAGAAACTTTTTGGAGAAATACTCAAGATGAAAGAAGGAGATATAATCCAGTTAGATAAGCATACAGAAGACTACCTTGATATATATATAAATGGAAAGCATTTTGCAATTGGTGAAATGATGATAGTAAATGAAAAATACAGTGTAAGGATAATAGACCTTGCTTGAATATATTGATTTTCTAAAGCTTATTTCCTCTTTTGTTATCGTTTTATTTTTTATATACGCTGGTTTTTATATACTCAAAAAATATCAAGGAAAACTACCTATAAACACAGGTAAAAAACTTAAAATACAAGAGGTTCAGTATATAGGAAAAGATAAAGCTTTAGTTTTAGCGAAAGTTGGCCGAAAAAACTACCTGATAGCATTTTCAGGAAATTCAGCACAAAAAATAGACCAGTGGAATGAGGAAGATGAAAAACAGGCTGACAATCACGAATTTGGTACTGATATCAATAACATACACAGTATCAGCACAGACAGTTCAAGATACATTAAATCAGTTAAACAATCTTGATATAACCCTTAAAATACTTTTTCTAATAACAATCCTCAGTATAGCTCCTGCAATTCTCATAACCATAACATCTTTTACCAGAATAGTTATCATACTTTCTCTACTTAGACATGCCCTTGGAATACCTCAAACACCTCCAAATCAAGTAATAATAGCACTTTCATTGTTTTTAACATTTTTCATCATGAAGCCAGTTTTTGAAGATATAAACACAAATGCAATTCAACCATACCTGAAAAAAGAAATAGGTGATATGGAAGCCTTAGAAAAGGCTAAAGAACCTATAAAAAAATTTATGCTTTCAAATACAAGAAAAGAAGACCTTAAGCTTTTTATAGATATAGCAAAAGAAAAACCAACAAAACCAGAGGAAGTAAGTATGACAGCTTTAATTCCTGCATTTATGATAAGTGAAATAAAAACAGCCTTTGAGATTGTGTTTGTTATATTTTTGCCATTTTTGATAATAGACCTTTTAATCGCCAGTATTCTTATGTCTATGGGAATGATGATGATACCCCCTATGCTTATCTCCCTTCCATTTAAGCTAGTCCTTTTTATAATGGCTGATGGATGGGAGCTTTTAACAAAAGCCTTAATAGAGAGCTACAAATGAGTGTAGATACTGCTATTACTCTTATACAGGAAATGTTATGGGTTGCTTTAAAGGTAGGTACTCCTGTTATAGCTACAGCATTTTTTGTAGGACTTTTAATAAGTATATTTCAGGCAGCAACTCAGATACACGAAATGACTTTAACATTTATTCCAAAAATAGTAGCAACAATACTTGCAATGATATTCTTTGGAACATGGATGTTTATTGAACTTGTAGATTATACAAAACATACACTGGAACTTATCATTCAGCTGATAAAATGAACCCATTAATTACACCAGAACAGGCTTTAGGAATAGGATTTATATTTACAAGAGTAATAGGTATATTCCTGAGTTTTCCTCTTTTAAATACATCTATGATTCCACTTAATATAAGAGTTTTATTTGTAGTAGCTTTTTCTCTTTATATATCTACCTTACTCGATATAAGAATTTCTGTAGATAATATTTCTGTGGTAGAAATAGCCATAAATACACTAAAAGAACTTCTTATAGGATTTTTACTTGGAGTTTTAGTCAATGTATTTATAGCCGCTTTTTCATATGCTGCTGAACTTATAAGTTATTTTATGGGACTTACTATAGTAAACATATTTGACCCAACATTTGGACAAATAGCCATTTTAGATAGGCTTTTTATACTTATTTTTTATCTTTTATTTTTTATAACTGGAGTTTATCAAATATTTCTTACAGGTGTAATTGCAAGTTTTAAACTCTTTCCAGTTTACTCATTTGATATGAATGGAGGTATTTTTCCTTATATTCTTGAAAAAAGCAGTCAGCTATTTTTACTAGGTTTTAAACTCGCTTTTCCATTTATTCTTGTACTGTTTTTAACAAATGTAGTCCTTGCTCTCATTAACAGACTTATACCTCAAATAATGGTATTTATCGTAGGTCTTCCGCTTCAAATATTTTTAGGTATTGCTTCTCTTGCAATAGGAACAGCAACAATCGTTTATTTTGGGATAGAAGTGCTTGACGCTACAAGTTATTCATTTATAAAAATGATAAAAAATATAGGAAAGTAAGATGGCAAAAGACCCAAGCAAAACAGAAAAAGCAACCCCTCGGCGTCGGCAAAAAGCAAGAGAGGAAGGACAGGTAGCAAAAAGTCAGGATATACCCATATCTGCATCTTTAATCGTTATGTTTTTGATATTTTTAGCATACATACCGTTTGCATATTCAAATCTTATAAAGTTTTACAGATATGTCTTTTCTAATCCAGATTACCTGATACCTTCTGTTAATTCGTCTTTAGTAATATTTAGTGTAAAAACCCTTTCTTTTTTACTTTTTCCAATATTTTTAGCCTTTTTACTAGTAGGGATTATATCAAACATAGCTCAGTTTGGATTTTTATTTACATTAAAAGCTCTAAAGCCTAAATTAGATAGGTTAAATCCCATTTCAGGGCTAATGAGACTTTTTTCATTAAAAACACTTTTTGAGCTTTTTAGAAATGTTTTGAAGCTAATTGTTGCTACAGCTATTTCTTACTTTATTCTAAAGTTTTTGTTTAATGATATTCTAAGACTTATAGACCTGACCGTTTATCAGCAAATTTACACTATGATTAAATATACAATGGTTCTTATTCTTGCATTTGCTCTTTTATCAATTCCTATAGCAGTTATAGATTTTATCTACAGAAAATTTGAGTACGAAGAAAATATAAAGATGACAAAACAAGAAGTAAAGGAAGAAAGGAAAATGTATGAAGGAAACCCACAAATAAAGGCTGCTATAAGAAGAAAACAAAGAGAGCTGTCTATGCTTAGAATGATGGCTGAAGTTGCAAAAGCAGATGTAGTTATAACAAACCCAGAACACTATGCAGTTGCACTAAAATATGAAAAAGGAAAAATGCAGGCACCAAAAGTAGTTGCAAAAGGAGTAGACAATATAGCTCAAAGGATAAAGGAAATAGCAAGGGAAAATGACGTTCCTATATACGAAGACCCACCAGTAGCACGTGCTTTATATAAAAGCTGTGAAATAGGAGATTATATACCAGAGAACTTATATGTTGCAGTTGCAAAAATTCTTGCAAGAGTTTATAAAGAAAAGGGAGTAAAACTATAAACTAAAGGAGGAGAAAATGAAAGTATCTCAATACATAAAGGAAGGATTAAAAAATAAAGTAGAAGAAAAACCAGAAGGATATACACTTCTTGGAAAAAATAAAGAAGGAGTTCACTTTGTAGAATGTTATATAAAAGAAGAAGATGGAAAAATAACAGATGCAAAATACAAATCTTCAAAAAGATGTAAAAAACTTATGGCTGTTGCAGACATCATATGTGAAAAGCTAAAAGGCCAAAATGTGAATAACATCAGTATAAATAAACAGGAAATATTAGAATTTTTTAAAGAGGAAAAAGAAAAAGACAAAATGGAAAATAGAGTAGATATAGTTTTAAAGGCTATAAAATAGCTACCTTCTAAATATCTTTTTAGAAAGTAAAGCTTGAGTATTATCTATACTATCTCTTACATCTTTAAGAGATACTTCAATAAAACATTCAAAAAACCTTTTTATATCTTCTACTATAAACTCATACTCATTACGGAATATAATTCTGTCCACCAAAACAGCATAAACTTCTGTTAATTTAACTACATAAAAATCATTTACTTTTTTTACATCTATTATGACAAAAAACTTATCTTTCATTTCCTTTAAAAGTTCTTCTTCAAATAAAAACCCTTTAGCTTTATTTATATCAAGCTTATAAAACTTATTTTTCTCCATCCTTCCTACCATAATACTTTTTATATTCGTCTTTAAATAAATGTTCTTCCAGTAATATCCTTATACCAAGCAATACAGCATATATAGGAAAAAGTATAGCAAAAGTTTTCTCCGCCTTAAACATAAGAGAAAGCCCAATAAACTCTGGAATAATATTTAAAAAATAGTTAGGATGTCTAAATTTTCTGTATAACCAGTGAGTACTTATTGGTTGCTGTGGAACTTTAAAAAGCCTAACAGTCCAATAAACACCTAAATCTTTAGTTATTATAAAAAGAACGGCTATCGCAAAAATATATATCACAATACCAAGAGCAACAAATATATCAAACTCATAATACTCATTTAATGCTTCATAATAGGCAAATATATAAAAAATAAAATGAAAAAATATCAGCAAATTTGAAAGCTCTTTTGTATACTCTACACCTCCAAGCTGTTTTATCCGTTTTTCATTTTTTATAGACTTAATCCAGAAGAAAATCCTTATAGAAGCCGTTATAAAAATCAGAACCAAAACAAAAACTTTCATCTAATTCTTAAGAGAAACTTCATTATTTTCTTTTAATATAATATTTTTAACTGCATCAAGTAAATCCTCTGCTACATAATCTGCCTGAGTTTTATCTATATACTTTAATCCCTGTCCTGTTTTTACAAGTATAGCTTTTATCCCTTCTTTATGGGCTGCTTTAATATCATTTTCTTTATCTCCTACAAGAAAAGATTTAGAAGGGTCTATATTAAACTCTTTTATTCCCTGTCTTATCATACCACTTGCAGGTTTTCTACAATCACATTTCTTTGTATATTTTGGGTTTGTTCCATTTTCATGATGAGGGCAGTAGTAAACTTTATCTATATTTATTCCTCTTTTTTTAAACTCAGACAACATATAATCTGTAAGTCTAAAAAAATCTTCTTCTGTATAGTAATCCAGAGCTATACCTGATTGATTTGTTACTATTAAGAGTTTATATCCTGCATCCTGTAAAAGTTTAAGAGCCTCAAAGACACCAGGATAAAACTGAAAATCTTCTATTTTGTGAACATATCCTTTATCTACATTAATAACCCCATCTCTATCTAAAAAAACAGCTTTTTGTTTCATTTTAAATCCTGCTTTTTATTTTTGTAATTAAGAAAATATTAAACTAAAATAAAAAAAAGAGAAAGGAGGAGGAAGTTCGGCGGGCTGTCCTCCTACCTGATAGAAACTTTGGAGAGAAAGTCAAGACACTTTTTCTCATTGATAGAACTTAAAACTTCTGATGCATATTTAAGGTCAAATGCATTATTTTCTTTTAAAGTTTTTACAAACTCTGCATTTAGTTTATGTCCACCTTTATAAGAGTAAATCTCTCCTATAATAGGATTTCCAAGTAAATAAAGGTCTCCAATAAGGTCTAAAGCTTTATGTTTGATAGGTTCATCTTTAAATCTAAATCCTTCAGGATTTACTACACAACCATTTTTACCATCAATCACAACTGCATTTTCAAGAGAACCACCTTTTGCCAATCCATTTTGCTTTAAATATTCAACTTCTTCTAAAAAACAGTATGTTCTTGCAGAAAGTATCTCTAAGTAATCATCTCTATTATCTATTTCAAAAGTGAATGCTTTATTACCAATAACATCGTTGTTATAGCTTGCGTGATACGTAATTATCAATGAATCTGCAGGTCTTCCCTCTATATATTTATCCCAGTTACCTGCTTTTACTCTTTTGTTTATTACTGCATATAGTTTTTCTTCATTTAAAGGCTGTATTCCTGCAGATTTGATAGCTTCAACAAATGGTTTTGCACTACCATCAAGAATTGGAACTTCCTCATTATCAATCTCAATATATACATTATCTATTCCTGTTAAATAAAGAGCTGCCAGCAAATGCTCTACTGTTTTTACTTTCACTCCATTTTTTTCTAAAGTAGTAGAAAAAGCAAAACCATTAGCATACTCTACTTTTGCTGGAATAATTTCTCCATTTCTTAAGAAATTAATCCCTTCATATTCTCCAGCAGGTAATAATCTTACTTTTGCTGGTAATCCTGTATGTAATCCAATTCCTTTTATCTCTATTGGTCTTTTTATCGTTCTTTGGTAGAGGCAAACCATTTTTTAATCCTCCAATAAATTCCTTTTTTCATTTAAATTAATATGCAAGTATCATGCCAAAAAAATAAAATTTTAGAAAGTTGATAATATTAGCTTGAATACATACAAGTAAATATTCATATATTTGCATTTTTGCAAATTTGCAAAATAAATAAATAGTCTTTTTGCAAAAAATCCAAACTTAAATTTCAATAACTTAACTTTTGTTTGAAAAATGAAAATCCATATATATAATCAATTAAAATCTAAATAAGGAGTATAAACTTGATAGATACAAAATTTTTAAACGAACACGCTACTAAATTCAGGTCTGCCCTAAAAAAAACAAAACAGATAATAGATAGAGGTATTGAAGAATTTTTAAAAATACCAATGTATCCAGATAGAGCAAAATACTACATAATCATAGCTTACGATGAACTTGATAAGATAGCCTGTCATTTACTTAGAAACATAACTAAAGAAAAACTAAAAGAAAACTGTTTAGAAAAACTGGTAGAAGAAAAAGTATTTTCTGCAAGAATAAATAGAGCATTAGAAGATTTTGTAAATTTTAGAAAAAAGCTGTTTGAGGAAAATTTTAACTACTCAGATAAAGAACTATATACATTTTTAAAACAACTTATAGATGAGCTTTACGAACCTTTTATAAAAGAGCTTGCAAAAGTAGTAAAGGAACTAAAAGAAAAAGAACCTAAGTTAGCAATACCGGTAAATATGATTAAGGTTTCTAATCAGGCAGGAGCTATAAAAAGTAATATCAAAAAAATTGAAGTTTTTTTAAAATATCCAGAAGAAGAATTTATAAACAGTCCCTATGCTATTGATAGAGCAAGGTATTTCGCAGTTGTTCTCATAGATGCAGCTTTATGGATATGTAGACATGTATCAAGAGCAGCAAAACTACCTCGCTCAAAAGAATGCTTTTTAAATCTTGCTCAAAACGGTATAATCTCTACACAAACAGGTGAAAAATTACAAAAAATATCTAATATGAGAGAACAATTAGTTGACCCAACAAAAGAGATTGATACTAAAGAGTTCTATAAAATTCTTAAAGAAGATTTTCCAGCTTTTTTAGATTTTATAAAAGAAGTAGTAAAGTCAATATATGGAAAAAAGGAGAAATAAATGGAAAAAAATTTTTTTGTAAAATCACATGGTCTTGGAAATGATTACATAGTACTTGATAAAGATAATATAACATTTGAGCTGTCAAAGGATACTATAAGAACGATTTGTGATGTTCATTATGGTATTGGTTCTGATGGTATCTTGTTAAAAGTTCCTTCTAAAAAAGCTGACTTTGGTCTAAAAATATTTAATCCAGATGGTTCTGAAGCTGAAAAAAGTGGAAATGGACTGAGAATTTTCTGTAAATTTTTATATGATTACGGCTTTACAAAAGAAAAAGAATTTACAGTGGAAACAAAAGGAGGAATAGTAAAAGCCAAAATAGAAAAAGAAAAAAATGGTAAAGCAAAGCTTATAACAGTCGATATGGGAAAGGCTGTTTTTGAAACAGATAAAATCCCTGTAAAAATAGACAAAGAAGAATGTATAGGAGAAAAAATAAAAATAGATA